>NZ_JAZGJN010000203.1:0-19414 GCF_038085095.1 Photorhabdus sp. P32
TCGGATGACGGGCGGTGTCACGCTCAATATCTAGCGCCTCAACCAGTTGTTCAAACGGCATGTCCTGATAGGTTTTGGCTTCCGTCACCCGCTGATGGGTCTGTTTAATCAATTCTTCCACACTGACGGTTTGTTGAAGTTGTAGCCTTAAGGTCAGTGAGTTGACCAACATCCCGATTAGGGATTGGGTTTGGACATGGTGGCGGTTATCCGTCGGCGTCCCCAGAACGATATCGTTTTGCCCGGACAATTTTGCCAGCGTGATATAAAAGGCACTGAGCAACACGGTGTACAGGGTGGTTTCCTGTGCTTTTGCCAGGCTCCTCAACTGTTCAGACAGCCGGGTGTCCAGCACAAACTTGAAATCCCGTCCCTGATAATTCACTCGTGTGGGTCTGGGATAATCGGTGGGTAAGACCAGTGATTCATAACCAGCCAGCGCCTGCCGCCAGTAAGCCAGCTGGCGTTCACGGACGTCGCCCTGTAAATAGCTCCGTTGCCAGGCGGCGTAATCGCCATAGGTAATCTCCAGCGGAGGAAGCTGGCTGTTATGGCCTTCCTGCAAGGAGTGGTAAATCTCCGCCAGTTCAGCCATAAAGATATCGATTGACCAGCCGTCAATGGCGATGTGGTGCCATAGCATTAATAAGTAGTGCCGGTCAGACACCGGATAGTGGCGCAGGCGCAGGCTGGGTTCTGCGGTCAAATCAAACGGGGTGGCTATTTCAGCCCGAACGGTGTTTAACAGCGTGTCAGTATTTTCACAGGGCAGAGACTGGATAACCAAATTCTTGTCCAGCTTCTGCGGGTAAATTTGTCCATCATCATCGTTGCGATACACCATCTTCATGACAGCATGGCGTTCAGCCAGCCGGTTAATGGCGGTTTCCAACCGGGGCAGACAGGCATCATTGTCCAGCTGAACCAGATAAGGGATATGGTAGGTATCGGAACCTTGTTCAAACTGCTCGATAAATAGCATCCGCTCCTGGGCAAACGATAAGGGATAGCGCTCCTGCGCCAGATGAGGGATAACCGTATAAGTCTGCTGTTCCATCTGGGTTGCCAGGCTCGCGATAGTTTTCAGCGTAAACAACTGCGCCAGTGAGACTTCGGTTGCCAGCATGCGGCGGATGGCGGCGGTCAGCTTAATTGCCGTCAGGGAGTTGCCCCCGATGCGGAAGAAATTATCCTCAATGCCCACCCGCTCCAGACCTAACACTTCCTGCCAAATGGCACACAGTTGGGTTTCCAGTGCATTGCCGGGCGCCACGTATTCCTCTTTATTTCCCCAGACCGGTTCCGGCAATGACCGTCGATCCACTTTGCCGTTCAGGGTTAGAGGAACGGACTCAATGCGGGTAAAGCTGGCTGGCGCCATATAATCCGGCAGGTGGGAAGATAAGTGCCTGACGAGTTCATCGTCTGAGAGTTCCCCTTCCGTCACCAGATACGCCGCCAGTGCTTTATTACCCTCATATTCGCGATCAATCACCACCGCCTGTTTTACCTGTGGGTGCAAAGCGAGTGCAGTTTCAATTTCTCCTAGCTCAATGCGGTAACCGCGGATTGTGACCTGAAAATCATTGCGCCCCAGATATTCCAGATTGCCATCCGGCTGCCAGCGCACCAAATCGCCGGTTTTATACAGGCGGGTGTAACCACGTTGTTTATCTTCATTTGTGGCAAATGGATTCTCTACAAAACGCTCGGCCGTCAATTCAGGCCGGTTTAAATATCCTCGTGCTAGCCCAGCGCCTCCGATGTAAAGCTCTCCGGGGGCGCCAATAGGTACAAGATTCCCAGAATGATTCAAGATATAGGCATACATGTCATTTAATGGCCGTCCAATGCAAGATACTGCTGTGGCGTCGTCTTGGGTTAATTTCTTGTAGGTAACATGTACGGTTGTTTCGGTTATTCCATACATATTGATGAGCGTGGGAGATTGATCGCCATAATGATTCCACCAAGGTTTCAATTGAACCGGATTCAGTTTATCTCCACCAAAAATCACGTAGCGAAGATGGGGAAATTCGGCGCCAATATTCAATGACGTATCAATAAAGGCATAAAATGCCCCAGGAGTCTGGTTTAATACAGTAACTTTCTGATCTGAACAGAGGCGACTGAATCTGCCAAAATCCTTCGTACATTCTACTGTTGGAATAATCAGACGTCCGCCATAAAGCAATGCGCCCCATAATTCCCAGACACTGAAATCAAATGTGTAAGCATGGTACAGCACCCAGGTATCATTTTGATCAAATTGATAATATCCCTGAGTGGTTGCGAATAAACGCACAACATTATGGTGTGTCTGCAACACGCCTTTCGGTTGTCCGGTTGTGCCTGAGGTATAGATAACGTATGCCAGATCTGTGGCTCCGTTGACGGGGACCGGATTCTCTGTCGACAGATTTTCTGTCACTGTCCGATCATCCGCAGCTATTAATGCTGGCTGTTTAGTCTGTGTCTGCGTATATTCCCTCAGTGTTGTCAGATATCGCTGTTGAGTCAACACACAGGGGGATGCGGTATCTTCTAAAATAAACCGGACCCGCTCCGGCGGATATTCCGGGGAAATGGGTACATAGGCTCCCCCGGCTTTCAGCACTGCCAGAATGCTGATTACCATTTCCAGACTACGATCCAGATACAAAGCTACCAGTGTATCGGCTGGCATGGGTTTATTGCGCTGCTGTTGATACTGTTCGCGGATCACTGCTGCCAGCTGGTTAGCCCGTTTGTTTAGCTGGCGATAAGTCAGTGTTTTCCCTTCAAACACCAATGCCGTATTGTCCGGTCTGGTTGCTGCCTGAGTCTCAAATTGCTGCTGAAGAGTACGGTCTTGCGGATAGAATATATCGAGCTGGTTCCAGGTATGCAGTAATGTATGGCGCTCCTGTTTTAGTAAAATAGGTAATTCACTGACTAATGATGCAGGGTTGTTGAGTAAGGTAATAAATAGGTTTTGTAATCGTTCAAGTATTCTATTGACATCCTGCTCACTAAAATATTTCCGCAGATAATCTATCGTTATTTTTAGTTCCTGAGCATATCCATAGTCTTTTAATCTAAAGACGATAGGATAAATATTAAATTCCCCACTTATATGATAGTGCTGATTTTCGGTAACTTCGAGATCTGACTCAGAAAAACGTTCATAGAAAATAGATATATTGGGTAAAGAGAGCTTATGTTTATGAGCGATTCGAGCAAGGTGAGATTGAGGAAATTTACCGTGGTAATAACTCTTTTTTAGTGCGGATTCTGTTAATTTAATCTGTTCAATCACACTAGCCGCATGGGAAATATGACAGTGCGCCGGATACATATTTGCATGCATCCCAACAACATATTTTTCTGATTTTCCCTCTCTTCCATGTGTGATTGTGTTAAAAACTAGCTCTTGTTGTCCTGTAAGCTCAGCCATAATAATGCTGACCAGACTCGAAAAAATGAAAAGCAGATTAGTTTTGTATTCTTTACAAAAAGTACGCAAATCTTCTTTAATTGGCAGAGGTAATATTAACGTACAATGATCACTGCCTGTATTTTGATAGCAAGGTGTTAATTGATGTATTGCTTTTTGTTTCAGAAAATCAAACCAATAACTCTTATCTTTTTCATACTGAGTGCTATTGAGATATTTTCTCGACTTGATTATTGTAGTTAAATATTGTGGAATTTCTGACAACCATGCGGTAGATGTTCCATCTTCAAGACATTTGTATAATTTATGGACATATTCATGAAGTCGATATAATCCGACACCATCAATCATAATGTGATGAAATTTAGTGAAAAAGTAGTATTTTTCATTATCTAAGCGAATTAGTGTAACTTGATATGGAGTTTCCTTTAAATAATCGATAGGAATACCGACTTGTTGCTTCATCCAAAGATATGCTTTCTTTTCAGGATCAAGCTGCATCGAAACGTCGTAGCACTTGATTAATTCTGGCGTACTCTGATTTTGAATATATTGAATAGCTTCATTATTAGAATTAATTGATATACGTAAACGTAACATATCAATGTGTTGATATAGTAAATTACACACTTTCTGCAAAATAACTATATCAACATTGTTTTCTATCAATGTATACCAGCCGAGACTGTGTATTGGACTATTCTCATAAAGCATTTGTTCGTAAAACACATCTTCCTGAGAAGGATGAAGACTATATAAGTTCGAATCCGATGAACCCTCAGATGTTCTCATAGTAAATTATACGAATGTATTCCGCCTGCAAGTTATTTGTAGGGTATAGTATGAATGAGTAGATTTCATTACTTGCCTGGCTTTAAATTATTTATGTTTCAGTCTTAATTTAATAGACATTGGCATAATCTATCATAGTGCCACTACAGATAATCTTGCAATCTTTCAACACTCTTCCTCATGAAAAAATAGTTAATATAGTATTTATTGGCTAATGATTCACTTTCTATTAATTTCCTATATACTTAAGATTACATATTTGTCACCAACCTTATTTTTATTAAATTTACTTGCGGAAATTATTATTATCTTTATGTATCATACTATAATCATGATTTTTTGCGGTGCAATAATGATTGTCATTTGAATTGATGTCTGTATTGTATAACAAGCTTTTTAATCAGGGCAAGATCGCTAATATTTTTTAACCACAAATAAAGAATAAATCAATTTATTCGAAGAAATAGCAGTGATTTTATACTCTCTTTTTGAGAGCAGATACTATGTACTTTGAGAGAGAACCCGTAAAAACTTTTCTCAGTGACCAAATTGAATAAAATACAGACACTGTAATTCCTGACAAGGTAATGCCGTCATTTTCTCCTGTATCTGTAGAACCGCATGCACCGCAGCGATAAGCTGATATGTCGATGCCCGCTTTTCCACTGCTGAATTTCGTAATGCTCCAGTCAACATTCTCCTTTCGCCTCCTCAAAATTACACTTAATTTCCCGGCGACAACCCGCTATCTGAACCAGCGTATTGAGGACTGCCTGCTCTTGCTTCTTACTCCAGCTGCGACGAACCACTAGAAAAACCTTTCCTTCCTTAAATCATATTTTTGTAAAATTAATGTAAATAATTTGTGATTGTAAACACAAAAATAAGAAAAATATTCTTCCTGGATAATTGGGAAGAAATAATATTAACAAATTGATTCATAAGAAAATAAAAATAATAAACCCATAAATATGTTATTTAAGCTAATGGTTTGGCCTATTGAATATACATGTATATACAACTATACATTTAACAAATATCCGAAGACAAAAGGCAAAAGGAGCCAGACCGTGACCGCCCAAAATAGTAAATTTCGTAATGTCGGTATCCGGGCGCCCAGAGGAACACAATTAACAGCCAAAAGTTGGTTAACCGAAGCTCCTCTGCGCATGTTAATGAATAATCTTGATCCAGAAGTTGCTGAAAACCCACATGAACTGGTGGTGTATGGCGGTATTGGCCGGGCTGCCAGAGATTGGGAATGTTATGACAAGATTGTTGAAACATTGAAAAAGCTGGAAGACGATGAAACGTTGTTAATCCAATCGGGCAAGCCAGTTGGGGTATTTAAAACCCATAGCAATGCTCCACGAGTACTTATTGCAAATTCGAATTTGGTGCCGCACTGGGCTACTTGGGAACACTTCAACGAGTTGGATGTTAAAGGGCTGGCTATGTACGGCCAAATGACGGCAGGTAGCTGGATTTACATTGGTAGTCAGGGGATTGTTCAAGGCACCTATGAAACATTTGTGGAAGCTGGCCGCCAGCATTATAACGGTAATTTACAGGGCCGTTGGGTGTTAACTGCTGGTTTGGGTGGTATGGGGGGAGCACAACCGCTGGCTGCAACATTGGCCGGAGCATGTTCGCTAAATATTGAATGTCAGCAAAGCAGGATTGATTTCCGCCTGCGTACTGGTTATGTCGATGAACAAGCGGAAGATCTGGACGATGCGCTGGCTCGGATCGAAAAATATACTCAGGAAGGTAAAGCCATCTCTATCGCACTGTGCGGTAATGCGGCTGAAATCTTGCCTGAATTAGTCCGTCGTGGAGTACGCCCGGATTTGGTCACTGACCAGACAAGCGCACATGATCCTCTCAACGGCTATCTGCCGAAAAACTGGAGTTGGGAAGAATATCGCCAGCGTGCTGTTTCAGCGCCGGAAGAGGTTATCAAAGCAGCAAAATCTTCAATGATGGAACATGTTAAGGCGATGTTGATTTTCCAGCAGCAAGGCATTCCTGTTTTTGATTACGGCAACAATATTCGCCAAATGGCATATGAAGTCGGTGTAGAAGATGCTTTCGATTTTCCCGGTTTTGTTCCTGCCTATATTCGCCCGTTGTTTTGCCGTGGTATTGGGCCCTTCCGCTGGGTAGCGCTTTCCGGTGATCCACAGGATATCTATAAGACTGATGCCAAAGTCAAAGAATTGCTCCCCGATGATCAACATTTGCATCACTGGCTGGATATGGCAAGGGAACGCATCAGCTTTCAGGGTTTACCTGCCCGTATCTGCTGGGTTGGTTTAGGGCAACGAGCCAAGCTAGGGTTGGCTTTTAACGAAATGGTACGCAGTGGCGAACTTTCTGCGCCAATTGTTATTGGTCGTGACCATCTGGATTCCGGTTCTGTCGCGAGTCCAAACCGCGAAACCGAATCTATGTGTGATGGCTCTGACGCCGTTTCGGATTGGCCGTTGCTAAATGCCTTACTGAATACTGCCAGCGGTGCGACTTGGGTTTCTCTGCATCATGGCGGTGGCGTCGGCATGGGTTTCTCACAACATGCCGGTATGGTGATTGTTTGTGATGGAACCGACGAAGCCGCAGAGCGTATAGCTCGGGTGCTGCATAACGATCCGGCTACAGGGGTTATGCGTCATGCTGATGCAGGTTATGAAATCGCTATCCATTGTGCCAAAGAGCAAGGATTAGACTTGCCGATGCTTAATACAAAATAAGGGACGTTATGAAGCAACTAACTATTTATCCAGGAAAATTGACCCTTGATGAACTACGTCAGGTTTATCTACAACCGATGAAAATCACTCTGGATAGTCAGATTTTTCCTGCTATTGAACACAGTGTGGAGTGTGTTAATGCGATTCTTGCTGAAAATCGCACTGCCTATGGCATTAATACCGGGTTCGGACTATTAGCCAGTACACGGATTGAAGAAGACGATTTAGAAAAACTACAGCGTTCGCTGGTTGTCTCTCATGCTGCTGGGGTCGGTGAAGCGTTGGACGATAATATGACCCGGTTGATCATGGTATTGAAGATTAACAGTCTTTCCCGTGGTTACTCCGGCATTCGTCTTGCAGTTATTCAGGCATTAATCGCGTTAGTCAATGCGGAAATTTATCCTCATATTCCTTGTAAAGGATCGGTGGGGGCTTCTGGTGATTTAGCGCCATTGGCACATATGAGCCTGTTATTACTCGGGGAAGGGCAAGCGCGTTATCAGGGCGAATGGTTGTCAGCCAAAGAAGCGTTAGCAAAGGCCAATTTACAACCCATTACATTAGCGGCTAAAGAAGGTTTAGCGCTGCTCAATGGAACCCAAGTATCTACTGCTTTTGCGTTACGTGGGTTGTTTGAGGCAGAAGATCTGCTGGCGGCAGCGATAGTTTGTGGTTCTTTATCCGTAGAGGCGGCGTTGGGTTCCCGCAAACCATTTGATGCCCGTGTACATGCGGTACGGGGGCAACAGGGGCAGATCGATGTTGCCGCATTGTATCGTCATGTATTAGAAGAGAATAGCGAACTATCAGATTCTCATATCAATTGTCCCAAGGTACAGGACCCTTATTCATTACGTTGTCAGCCACAAGTTATGGGCGCTTGCCTGACTCAGTTGCGCCATGCTGCTGATGTTATTCTGACTGAAGCTAATGCCGTATCTGATAACCCATTGGTGTTTGCTGAACAGGGAGAAGTGATTTCCGGTGGTAACTTCCATGCTGAACCTGTTGCAATGGCATCTGATAATTTGGCTCTGGTCTTGGCAGAGATAGGCGCATTGTCAGAACGACGTATTGCGTTGTTGATGGATTCACATATGTCACAGCTTCCGCCTTTTCTGGTTGAGAATGGGGGGGTGAATTCAGGTTTTATGATTGCACAGGTGACGGCAGCGGCGCTTGCCAGTGAAAATAAAGCGTTGGCGCACCCGGCGAGTGTTGACAGTTTACCGACTTCGGCCAATCAGGAAGATCATGTATCAATGGCGCCGGCTGCTGGGCGTCGTTTATGGGAAATGGCAGAAAATACCCGCGGTATTTTGGCAATTGAATGGTTATCTGCCTGTCAGGGAATCGATTTCCGCAATGGCCTGAAAAGCAGTCCGATTCTGGAAAAAGCGCGGGGTATCCTGCGAGCGAAAGTAGATTATTACGATCAGGATCGTTTCTTTGCGCCTGATATTGATGCTGCTGTGAAATTATTAGCTGAGCAACATCTCTCCTCATTACTTCCTTCTGGACAGATATTACAGAGTAAAAATAACCGTTAAATAAACCGATGGCCGGCGCCTGACCGGCCTGATTGTCACATCTATCTTTCTCATAAAACCCAATAATAAAAGATAAGAGGGTAAATTATGCAAGCCTCATTACAACTAGAGCGAGGACTCAACGCACGCCATATCCGGTTTATGGCGTTGGGTTCTGCGATTGGTACAGGTCTTTTTTATGGTTCTGCTGAAGCAATAAACATGGCCGGTCCGGCGGTATTATTAGCTTATTTAGTGGGCGGCGCTGCTGTCTTTATGGTTATGCGCGCTTTAGGAGAAATGGCGGTCCACAGGCCGGATGCCGGCTCTTTCGCCAGTTACGCTCATCAATATTTAGGCCCGTTACCCGGATTTATTACTGGCTGGACTTATACTTTCGAAATGATCATCGTTTGTCTGGCGGATGTGACGGCTTTTGGCATTTATATGGGGCTATGGTACCCGGAAGTGCCGCGTTGGATATGGGTACTCAGCATTATTTTCATTATTGGCGCACTCAATCTTTGCAAAGTCAAAGTATTTGGCGAAATGGAATTCTGGTTATCGATTCTGAAAGTGGCGGCGATCAGCGCCATGATTATTGCCGGAACAGGTATTATTCTGTTTGGTTTTAGCGGCCATTTTCAGGCAACGGGAGTTCAAAATCTGTGGCGACACGGTGGGTTTATGCCGAATGGGTTGGGTGGCATTATTGAGTCTCTGGCTGTGGTGATGTTTGCTTTCGGTGGCATTGAAATCATCGGTATTACATCCAGCGAGGCTAAAAATCCGGCGAAAGTGATCCCGCAAGCGATTAACTCTATTCCGTTTCGTATTCTTCTGTTTTATGTACTCACTATTTTTGTATTAATGGCAATTTACCCTTGGAATAGCATCGGTCAAGAAGGTAGTCCATTTGTCGCAATATTTCAGGGGTTAGGCATTGGTTCGGCGGCCAATATTCTGAATATTGTCGTTATTACGGCGGCAATTTCGGCCATTAACAGCGATATTTTTGGCGCCGGTCGTATGATGTACGGTATGGCTGAAAAAGGATTAGCTCATAAAAAATTTATGCATTTAAGCCGTAACGGGGTGCCTTGGGTGACGATTATGGTTATGACGCTGGCATTATTGTGTGCAGTGGTTCTCAATTATTTGCTCCCTAAACAGGTATTCGTCATTGTTGCTTCAATTGCGACTTTTGCCACCGTGTGGGTCTGGTTAATGATTTTGCTCTCTCAATTTGCTATGCGTAGAAAAATGTCGCCGGAAGAAGTCCAGAAATTACAATTCCCAGTACCGATGTGGCCTGTTGCGCCGATTCTGACCATCGTGTTTATGATATTTGTTATTGCTGTTCTCAGTTACTTTCCGCAGACACGAATTGCGTTCTATGTGGGAGGAGTATGGATCATGCTGTTAACATCCGCCTATTATTTATGGATACGAAAAAATGTCATTATTGTGAGCGCTCAATCAGCCAGAGAAACACGGTGTTAAATATGTAGAAACCAAACCGTCTTGTTGCTGAATAAGACGGTTTGTGTTGAAGATTAATTAAAAATCTGCAATAAAACATTTGTGCCGCCTTGTTTAATTGTCATTTCTTAATTCACTGTTCGCTGAACATTATCGCTTAAAATTCTATGTCATTAGCCTGATATAAAGCTGATTTGTTTCAATGATCGTGGCAAACTAGCAGGCTAATGAATTTGCAGGGCTGGAGGTGATTTTGGACAAGATTTTTATCGATGAGGCAGTAGCTGAGTTATATACCATTCAGGATATGTTGCGCTGGTCTGTTAGCCGGTTTAATGCGGCGAATATTTATTACGGGCACGGTACAGATAATCCCTGGGATGAGGCGCTGCAACTGGTTCTTCCATCACTGTTTTTGCCGCTGGATATCCCACAAGAGATGCTAACCACGCGACTGACATCGACTGAACGTCATCGTATTGTCGAACGAGTACTGCGCCGTATTAATGAGCGTATTCCCGTTGCTTATTTGACTAACAGAGCTTGGTTTTGTGGTCATGAATTTTATGTTGATGAACGGGTTTTGGTTCCCCGTTCACCGATTGGTGAATTAATTAATAATGAATTTGCAGGATTGATCCCTGACCCGCCCGCCAATATTCTTGATCTCTGCACGGGTAGTGGTTGTATTGCCATTGCTTGTGCATATGTTTTCCCGAAAGCAGAAATAGATGCGGTGGATATTTCCGCAGATGTGCTGGCTGTAACTGAACAGAATATTCAGAATCACAGCCTTGATCACCGGGTCATTCCGATTCGTTCTGATCTATTCCGCGATATGCCGCCGGTTAAGTACGATCTTATTGTCACAAATCCGCCTTATGTCGATGCCGAGGATATGAGCGACTTGCCGGAAGAATTTCGCCGTGAGCCTGAATTAGGTTTGGCGGCGGGTTCAGATGGTTTGAAACTGGCCCGCCGTATTCTGGCGACTGCTCCAGATTTTCTCACTGAACGAGGCGTATTGATTTGTGAAGTTGGCAACAGTATGGTGCATTTGATTGAACAATATCCTGATGTGCCATTTACCTGGTTGGAATTTGAATATGGCGGTGACGGCGTATTTATGTTGACACGCCAACAGTTGGTTGAACATCACGAACATTTTCGCTTATTCAAAGATTGAATAATTGCATAGACTGTAGCTGCGGTAATAATGCAAAACGGGCAGAGTCAAATATAAAGAACGATTAACAGGAAGGAATTGGGATGGCGGGAAATAGTATCGGGCAATTTTTCCGGGTCACCACTTTTGGCGAATCTCACGGTTTGGCGTTGGGATGTATTGTCGATGGTGTGCCGCCGGGCATTGCAATCACAGAAGCCGATTTGCAAGTTGATTTAGACAGGCGTCGTCCGGGAACTTCCCGTTATACAACGCAGCGCCGTGAGCCGGATCAGGTTCGCATTCTTTCGGGGGTATTTGAAGGGGTAACTACTGGCGCCAGTATCGGTTTACTCATTGAAAATACTGACCAGCGTTCGCAGGACTACAGCGCTATTAAAGATGTATTTCGTCCAGGCCATGCTGATTACACTTATGAACAAAAATACGGTATCCGCGACTATCGTGGCGGGGGCCGCTCTTCTGCACGCGAAACGGCGATGCGTGTTGCCGCAGGTGCAATAGCGAAAAAATATTTGTTGGATAAATATGGTATTCGTGTCCGTGCCTGTTTGACCCAGATGGGAAATATCCATTGCCAATTGAAAGATTGGGAACAGGTGGAACAAAACCCATTTTTCAGTCCGGATGAAACTAAACTTGAACAGCTTGATGCTTTGATGCGTGAACTGAAAAAAGCGGGGGATTCTATTGGCGCGAAAGTGACGGTTGTCGCGGAGAATGTTCCGGCTGGTTTGGGAGAACCGGTTTTCGACCGTCTTGATGCTGATATTGCTCATGCGCTGATGAGTATTAACGCAGTAAAAGGTGTCGAAATGGGTGATGGTTTCGGTGTTATTAATTTACGTGGCAGCGAAAACAGGGACGAAATGACAGCTCGGGGATTCACCAGTAATCATGCGGGAGGAATTCTGGGGGGTATTAGCAGCAGTCAGCCAATTATTGCTCATATTGCGTTGAAGCCAACTTCCAGCATTATGGTGCCGGGTAAAACGATTAACCGTCAGGGTGAAGAGGTGGAAATGGTCACTCGTGGCCGCCATGATCCTTGTGTTGGTATCCGTGCTGTACCGATTGCAGAAGCTATGATGGCGATTGTGCTGATGGATCACCTATTACGCCAGAGGGCGCAGTGTGCTGATGTTGAATCCAGCCTTCCTCGCTGGTGAATTTGAGAATGAAGCTAGCCTTGAAAATCCCAGAGACTGAAATGGGTGGCTTAATGCTGATAAGCGGTTTCTTTTGATGGGATGAAATATGGACTGGTTATTGTCATTAGGTGCGGAAGTTTACCTTCTGCTCTTTCTGGTTGCAGTGATGGCTGGATTTATTGACTCAATTTCTGGCGGCGGCGGTTTACTAACTATCCCGGCACTGTTATCCGTTGGTGTTTCGCCGGTGCAGGCGTTAGCGACAAACAAGTTGCAGGCAGTGGGAGGTTCCTTCTCTGCCAGCCTCTATTTTGTTCGTTATGGTGAGGTTGATCTCAAATCTCAACGCTTTGCCATACTGATGACATTACTTGGTTCAATGGCTGGTGCGATTATTGTCCAGTTTATAAAGCCGGATTTTCTCTGCCAGCTATTACCGGTTCTGGTTATTATCATTGGTCTTTATTTCCTTCTAACGCCAGCCATTGGTATGGAAGATCGCCATCGTCGCCTGACGCCTGTGGTATTTGCCTTGCTTATCGGGAGTGGGCTTGGTTTATATGATGGTATATTTGGCCCCGGTGTTGGCTCATTTTATGCGTTGGCTTATGTCTTATTGTGCGGCTATAACCTGGCGAAATCCACTGCGCATGCTAAGGTACTGAACTTTGCTTCTAATATAGGTTCACTGGCGCTTTTTATCCTTGGCGGTCAAGTTTTGTGGGTATTGGGCCTTGTGATGTTGGTAGGACAGGTGATTGGCGCACGGTTAGGCGCAAGTTTAGTTTTGACTCACGGGCAAAAACTGATTCGCCCTATGATTGTCATCATCTCTTTTTTGATGAGTATTAAGTTACTGAATGATAATCACGGCGATACGATCCGTAGCTGGTTGGCATTTTATTTCTGATTCAGGATTTTGTTTTTAATTCATGATAACGCATAACTATCAACAACTTATTGATATTTTTAATCGCTGTTTCGGTGATGAATACAACACCCATTTAGTCAAAGGCGATAACGAACCTATTTACCTGCCGGCAGATGAAGAAGTTCCCTATAACCGGATTGTGTTTGCTCATGGTTTCTATGCTAGCGCATTACATGAAATTGCGCATTGGTGCATTGCGGGTAAAGAGCGCCGTAAACTAGTGGATTTTGGTTACTGGTATTGCCCAGATGGGCGTGATGCACAGACGCAAAATAAATTTGAAAAAGTAGAAATTAAACCACAGGCACTTGATTGGTTGTTTTGTACTGCGGCAGGTTTTCCGTTTAATGTCAGTTGTGACAACCTTGAAGGGGATTTTGAGCCTGACAGATTAGCTTTTCAGCGTAAAGTTCATGCTCAGATCATGGACTATTTGGCGCAGGGGATACCTGCGAGAGCGGAGTGCTTTATTCAGGGGTTGCACTCGTTCTACAATACGCCTCCATTGAAAGCGGAACATTTTCCCTATCCGGAAGATATATTCGCAGATTAAATACTGAATTTTGAGGAAAGAAAAATAATGCTCGCTGAGTTTGAAACGCGTATTTTGGCGCAAATTGATGACATGGTAGATCATGCCAGTGATGATGAATTGTTTGCTGGTGGTTATCTTCGCGGGCATCTCACTTTAGCGGTAGCAGAATTGGAGCAGGAAGGTGCGCATACGGCTGAACAGCTTCATAACCGTGTTGAAGAAAGTATCCAAGATGCGATTAAAGCGGGAGAATTGGCGCCGCCGGATCAGGTTCTTGTTCTTAATACCTGGCAGCGCCTATTGGATAATGCTAAAACTCAATAATTTTATTAAAGGGCAGAAAATGAACTGTGCTACCAAAATTCATATGAATATCTAACGCTTGGCGGTGCAGTTCATCAGAATCAGAGACTCAATAGCGATTTTTATTCTTTCTGTGTTTTATTTTTCGTTGCTTTTATCCCGTTTGATGGTGGCCATTGCTGTGAGGTGTGTAGTACCCGTAGGATAACCACCGTGTGGGTTGTTTCGGAATACACCACTACATAGTTGGATCGGACAACCATCTCCCGCGTGCCGGGAATGCGGCCTAGTCGATAAAGTTGCGGGTGTTCCGGTAGTGTTGCCACTTTATTCTCTATTTCGTTTTTTAACTGTTGAGCTACATGGGGATTATCGTCAGATATGTAATCAATAATTGTCAACAAATCAGCTCTAGCTGTTTCCCTCCATTCAAGAGTTAGCACGAAGTTTCCTTTCAATTAATTCTTGAGCTTCATCCATTACTTGCTGATGTGGGACTGGTTGGCGCGTGTCGTCGAGCGCTTCTTGCACTTTAGCGAAAAACCAAGCGTCGTAAGTTTCCGTATCAGCGGTGAAACCAGCGGGTAATGCACCATCTCTAGCGACACGGGTTAGTAGGATGCGTACAGCATCAGATATAGTTAGGCCTAAATTAGCGAGCGTTTTTGTCGCATCAGCCTTGAGTTTGTCGTCTACACGAACGTGCAGCATTGATGTTTGAGCAGCCATTTTTTTATCCTCCGCTTATCAGATTTCATTATGTATCTCATTTGAGAGCTATGTGCAAGAGTTAGGATATACTAAATTTACACTATCAAAATTCATATGAATATCTAACGCTTGGCGGTGCAGTTCCTTAATGGCTTTTCAATTTACGGCCTTTTAGTAGTTTTCTGATCCAGAAACGGTTTGGGTGAAGAGCTGCCAGGGTTTGATTATCCAGAGGTAATGGCTCATCAAAGATCTGCCCTGCAAGGATTTCTGCGCTGAGTGGCGCAGAACATAATCCACGGGAACCTAATGCCCCGATAACAAACAGATTGGAATAACAGGGTGCATCTGCGATGGGGTTCCCTGTGCGGATTTTTTCTGGCAGATTTTGATAATCTGTCATTATTTTATTGAGATCCGGTACATTTCCCACCATTGGCATATGGTCACGAATAACGCAGCGAATACCTTGACGGGATTGTTTAGCAGAAATATCAACCTGATTTACCCATTCGGCATCAGGTAAACATTTCAGTAATCGATCTCGGTTCTCTTGTTGCTCTATTTCAGAATATTCACTATCAAGCCGATGACGCTGATAACTGGCGCCGATACAGTGGTGTTGATTGGCTGGATTAGCCGGTGTCATATAACCATCGTAGCAAAGTACATTTTGCAATTGGCTCAGATCAGTTGTGGTTGGGATGTGACTGACTTGACCGCGCACAGCAGTTACCGGCAGTTTCTCGGTTTGTTCAAACTGGGGTAGATGATGACCGTTAGCAATCACTACTGTTTTATGATGTGCGTTTAATGGTTGCCCTTGATGCATCAAATGCAGTTGCCAACCATGCTGGTTGTGATTAAGGGCAGTAACTTGATGATTGAAGTGACAGTGCATGCCTTGCTGTTGCGCTAATTCAGTTGCCGCGCTGGTGAGTTCCGCCGGGCATAGCCATCCGCCTTGCGGATAGTGAATACCTTGGTGATGAATGTCCAACCCACATTTTTCACTCAACTGGTGGCAGTTCATACCAATAGCAAATTCACTCGGCCATTCTGTTGCCAACATTTTCTCAATTTTCCTGCTACTTTTTTCATCATAAGCAAGCTGGCTGACACCACACCATTGATGGTCGAAATCAATTCCCTGCGCTGATAACTGCTCATACTGGCGGCGAGCGAAGGTAAATGCAGAGATAAAGAATTTTTCGAGTCCGTTATTGCTACCGTTTAGTAGTGGGTAAAGTGCTCCCTGGCGATTACCGGATGCACCTTGTGCCGGGGCTGCATCTTGACAATAAAGAGTCACCTGCGCTCCTCGACGCAATAGCGCAAGCGCGGTGAGAATACTGGCAATCCCGCCGCCGATAATAGCGATATCATTGGCATGGCTTGCTGATGGCCGGGCAAACCAAGGTTCAGGTAATGGCTGATACTTCTGAGTTGCCAGAACCCCAGTCAGCATTTCTCTTTTGCGGCCAAATCCTTTGACTTTACTGACATCAAAACCGGCTTGTTGTAAACCACGACGGACGATACCCGCAGAAGTAAAGGTTGCAAAAGTGCCTTCTGGGTGAGCAAATCGCCCCATTGCAGCAAACAACTGTTCACTCCACATTTGTGGGTTTTTGGCAGGAGCAAAGCCATCTAAAAACCAGGCATCTATTTTGCCGTGAAGACTGGAATCCATTGTTGGTAACAGATCATTGACATCACCAAACCATAAATCCAGCGTGACAGCGCCGTTTGCCATAATCAATCGGTGGCAGGCTGCCAGTGGTTGAGGCCATTGCTGACAAAGTTGCTGTGAAAAAATTTCAAGCTCAGGCCAGCGTTGATGAGCAGCTTTTAAGTCATTGGTTTTCAGTGGATACTTCTCAAAACTAATGAAATGTAGACGTTTCAATGGCGCATCAGGATTTTGCTGGCGAAATGCATCAAATGATTGCCAGAGCGTCAGAAAATTCAATCCGGTTCCGAAGCCGGTTTCTGCAATGACACAGTGAGAACGGGAGTGGGTGCTGAATCGTTGGGGGAAGCGGTTGCCATTCAGGAATACATAACGGGTTTCTTCCAACCCATCCTGATTTGAGAAATAAACGTCATCAAACTGTGTTGAAACTGGAGTACCTTGATCATTCCAACTTAAGGTTGCGGTACAAATAGCAGAATTTTTCACGGTAATGCCTGCAATATTACTGATAATAATGCGATTTTAACGAGGTTGGGGTTGATGTACCACCTGACAGAAGAAAAGAGTGGAAAAGTGCTGATTTGAACAGCAGCCAGCACCTGTATTTGGACAAGTGCTGGACATTATTTTCACTATATCAACAATCATTCTGTTCAGCTCTTTGCCAGGTGGCCGGCGGCTAAACATAAAAGCCCTGCGGCAACTCCTTCAGTCCAGCGACGGCGACGATCGCTGAATGAACCTTTTTGCCCCATGCTAGCGATGATGACACCGATTAATCCGTAAATGAGAGCACAGGTAGTAATGAAGATTGCTGAAAGAATGATGGATTGGAGCGTGTAGTTGCTGTCCGCAGTGATGAAGTTTGGCAGAATAGCAAAGTAGACCAACAATCCTTTGGGGTTTAGAAAGCTGGTTAGGAAACCTTTGGTCAGCGAGGTTTTGGCTGATGAGGACGAGAAAATAATTTTGCCGGGGCGCATGGCTGAACGAAACATCTGGATCGCTAAATAGGCTAAGTAGACAACACCAACCCAACGTATCACTTCGAACAGAGTTGGTGAGGTTGCCACAATAGCTGTAACGCCCAGAGCGCCAAGAATGCCATGTAGACAGTAGCCAGAGATGATCCCTGCATTGGCACGTAGGGCTGCTCTTTTCCCGGCTGATAGACCTTGAGATGCCACAAACATGATATCGGGCCCAGGGGTACAGATTAACGGCAGTACAGTTGCAGCGAAAATTAAAAAGTTCTCTAATTGCATGATTTTTTCTCCATAAAGTTTAACAAGAATGTCAATGACTGGATTAGAGCAAGTAAGTTGGCAGGCTAGACGCTATAATCAATCCATAAGAAGATAACTATTGGTATTTTAAGCTAATTTTTATGATATTTTGTGTCTATTTTTTTATTTTTACTATTAGTATTGAAATTCGTATGATAAATTTTTTATTTTAATGGAATTGAGTGCCAATGAAATTAGATAATATTGATAAACGTATTCTTCGTGCCTTACAACGTGACGGTCGGCTACAGAATGTCGAATTAGCTAAGAAGGTTGGTTTATCGCCATCGCCTTGCTTGCGGCGTGTACGGTTATTGGAAGAAGCCGGAATTATTAAGCGCTATGTCGCTGTTCTTGATGGCTCAAAGATCGGAGCTGGTCTTTCATTGTTTGCCCGGATTTGGCTCAAAGCTCAGGATGCAGAGACAATTCAGCGTTTCACGGATGCTATTCAAGAAATGCCTGAAATTGTGGAATGCCACTTAATGGCAGGGGAATGTGATGCGCTTTTGAGAATCGTTACTGAGGATCTCCACTCTTATCGTCGTTTCCATGCTGAACATCTAACCCGGATAGACAGTATTCAAAGTGTTAAGACGGAGGTACCGATGGAAACGGCAAAACTTACTCATATGTTGCCGATATGAGTTACTCATCTTTCTCTATGTGTACCTGAACGGAATGTTGACTTTGGCAAAGGGGATTACTGAGGAGATATTTGCTTTGGTATGGAACGTTTCTGTTTCATAAAACTGCACCTTAATCAGTTAATGTCTAACATTTGGGGTGCAGTTCAAAATAACGAGGGTTGGTATTTATAAATGAATATGGAATTCACATAATTTTTTAAATTCTTTTGATTGCCTCTCTTTTAAGTGTGAGGAAATCGTATTAATCATTGATATCACTTTACGCTTGGCTGCTTCTTTATCACCGCCATTATGATTTACTTCTTCAATATAGGATGAGCATAACTTACAAAATTCAATTACTCTCTTTTCAAGGGTATTTGAATATTTGTCGATAAAATCATAATGGCGGTAATTATTAGCCCGTTTTAAGTAATCTGAATTTTGCATAGGTATGAATACTTCCTCTGAATTGAATCCGGTAATTTCCTTAGTATTACTTCTGTATATAGATTCTAATAATCGCTGATTCTTACTGGATATAATCATAATGAGTCCATAAAGCGTGATGAATGCACCGATTAGGATATGATTTTGTTGTGAAGAAATTGGCTCTATATTGTTAAATTTGTTGCTATATTGTGATAAAATATTTGTCTCCATATTAAAAGCCACTAGGATCCATATGATACCAACGCTCAGTAGAAGATAACCAAGTCCTCTCATTATTAACCCCCATTAGGATTATTGGGTAAAGTTACTTAGGTCTTACAAGGAACCGACCATTTGCAATATGACATAGCATAATTACCATTACTTTTTGTGTGAATAATGGCTTTATCGGTTGATAAAGTCAGAAAATTTTCTGTTCTAAAACATTTGTTACTGTAAGTTTAGGTATTTTACGTAATTCAGTCAGTAATATAACATAGGGATTGATTTATTTCATGAAAATTTTATTCATCCTTATTATTCTCAGTTATTAAATTTGTTT
>NZ_JAZGJN010000204.1:0-20410 GCF_038085095.1 Photorhabdus sp. P32
GAACCTATTTTAATTAATAAAATACGTGAATTCAGTAAAAATCACTGGTGGTTCATACATTGCTTCTTTGGCATTAATCTAGGATACGACTTATATATAAATAAATCTTATGAGAAAAAAATCATAAGAAATCAAACATCTTTACCTTTTATAACCTCTGATCACCCTGTAATTAATATCAACCCTTTAGGGAATAAATCAGAATATATTGATTACTATTACCCAATTTCTACAGAGTTTGCTCTCTTAGTAACATCAAGTAACCATTGGAAATCTATTAAGAATAATATCACTTATGATGTAGTTGATTTCCTTAACAAGGAGATATGTGAAAATTCAGGAGACACAATATATTCAAACTCTAAAGATATCATAGAAAGATATAAGAAAGATTTTAATAAAAGAAAAATTATCACGTATTTTAATAATAAACGCAACACGCTATATTGATTAGAATTAATGCCGACCAAAGGCCGGCATTATTTTATTAATTGGTCATCGAATAGATAAAAACCTAAAGATTTTGCTTATTTGGCATTTAACACTTCGTTTAATTTGCTTTCATCAAGCTGACGACAACGTTTCGCGACCACAATCGTTGCAACACCATTGCCAATCAAATTTGTTAAAGCCCTTGCTTCTGACATAAAACGATCTATTCCCAATATTAGCGCCAGACCTGCTAGTGGTAAATGCCCAACGGCAGAAATTGTCGCAGCTAATACAATAAATCCACTACCTGTTACACCAGCGGCGCCTTTAGAGGATAAGAGCAATACAACTAATAGCGTTATTTGATGCACAATATCCATGTGAGTATTCGTTGCCTGAGCAATAAATACCGCAGCCATTGTCAGGTAAATAGAAGTACCATCTAAATTAAAGGAATATCCCGTCGGTATCACCAATCCAACAACAGATTTCTGGCATCCCACTTTCTCCATTTTATCCAGCATCCGAGGTAATGCAGATTCAGAAGATGATGTTCCCAATACGATTAATAGCTCTTCTTTAATGTAGTTAATAAACCGGAATATGCTAAACCCTGTGGCTTTTGCGATTGTTCCCAAAACAAATACCACAAAAAGAATACAGGTGATATAAAAGCAAACTATTAGCTGCCCTAATTGTACCAATGTGCCAATACCATATTTCCCGATGGTAAATGCCATTGCGCCAAAAGCCCCTAAAGGCGCTAATCTCATTATCATATTAATGATGCCAAAAATAACATGAGAAAAACCATCAATAATATTAAAGATTGGTTTTCCTTTATCTCCTAAACGATGAAGGGCAAAACCAAATAACACAGCAAATAATAAGACCTGCAAGATATTACCACTAGCAAACGCCCCAATGACACTAGCCGGAATAACATCAAGTAAAAATGCTATTATCCCTTGTTCAGCAGCCTTCTCCGCATATAGGGATACCGCTTTAACATCTAACGTAGAGGGATCGATATTCATCCCTGCGCCAGGCTGTACAACATTGACGACAATCAATCCGATAATCAAGGCAATGGTGCTAACTATTTCAAAATATACCAGTGCAATAGCGCCTGTCTTACCAACGGCTTTCATACTTTCCATACCTGCGATGCCGGTTACAACGGTACAGAAAATAACAGGAGCAATAACCATTTTGATTAATTTAACAAATCCATCACCTAATGGCTTCATTTCTGCACCAAGCTGTGGGTAGAAATGCCCCAGAAGTACGCCGATGGTTATTGCAACCAAAACTTGAAAATAAAGACTCTTTAGTAAATTTTTCTTCACTTCTTAATTCCCTAATCCATAGTAAAAATCAGATTCTATTTATTCTTATTAGAACGGTGTTGTTGTTGTTAAATGTACTTTATACCTTTATTTAATAAAATATAAAGTAAATTTTCATCATTTTTTCACAAAAAGTTAAAATTAACACACAATTTTTTAAGATATAGATCACATAAACACACAATCAATAACCTCACTAAGATGATTGAACCAATAATCATCTCATAAGTTATTTAAACCTTTCCATTTAAAAATATTATTTACTTGAAGAACGTTTGTTTTTCAATCCATTAAGTATTACCTTGAAAAAACTAACAAGTTTTTGATACATGAACATTTTGATAACAATACAATTATAAGAAATTATTAACTATAATTGTACAGCCTGGTTGCTTTTTTATAATTTAAGCAACAATATACATGACATGATATCAATACCTGAAAGAAAACAATTCTCATCATGAAATTAGACACCCCGTTAAATTACCATATGCAGATACCGGAAAATCCGCTCTCTTCTACCCCTGTGGTATTAATCCACGGGTTATTCGGCGATCTCAATAATCTCGGGATCTTGGCCCGTGATTTGCAGCAATACTATCCCGTCATTCAAATCGATGTACGCAATCACGGTTTATCTCCACGGGCCAATAATATGGATTACCACGATATGGCCCAAGATGTTATTTCCCTGCTGGATCATCTGCAAATTCAGGCTGCCATTATTATTGGTCATTCAATGGGCGGTAAGATCGCTATGGCAATGACCGCACTAGCGCCAGAACGGATAGAAAAAATTGTTCTTATTGATATAGCCCCCGTCGCCTATCAGGTTCGCCGTCATGACCAAATTTTTACCGCACTGAACAAAGTGACAGAAGCCGGCGTTAAAACCCGTCAAGATGCCGCTAAAGTTATGCGAGAAAATATTCAGGAGGAAGGCGTCATTCAGTTTTTACTGAAATCATTCCATCAGGGGGAATGGAAATTCAATTTACCGGTATTAATTGACCAGTATGAAAAGATCAGCGGCTGGCAAGAAATTCCTACATGGCCTCGTCCTGCCCTATTTATTCGTGGGGGCCTCTCCTCTTATATCCAGGAAGAGTACCGGAATAATATCGCCAGACAATTTCCACAAGCCAAAGCTTGGGTTATCGCCGGTTGCGATCACTGGGTTCACGCAGAAAAACCAGACGCAGTTTTAAAGGCAATTCATCGCTTTCTTAATACTGATACGGAATTAATGCAGCAAACCGGTTAATTAGCGATAAAAGTGGCTCACCTATCTTGAGCCACTTGATTATCAGGAATTTAATTAGGCAAATTTCCCCTTACCAATCGTGACATCTGCCCACGCTGTCGTAATAGCCATTTTCGCCTGACTTTCCAAACCCTCAATGAAACCATTATCACCCACGGTCGGAGCAAAACTGCTCATTGCCTGGATCAAAGAATCCACCGCATTATCTGACAGAGCCGTAAATTCGCGCTCCCCGAATGCGTTCTTATCACCTATCTGTGTCACCAATTTGGCACGATTGCCGTTAAAGTAATCATTAACGGTGATCGAACCCACCGATTCAAAGATCCCCTGCGCACTGTTGCCCTGAGTATGGCGATTCACCGACAACACCAAATCATATCCGCTACGCTGCAACCACAGATTTTGCCAGTCAACGCCGTTAAACAGAATCATATCTTCTGCGCTGATATCACTAACCAACGTATCAATTACCTCTCCGCTAACCACAAAGCTGTCAGCACCCGAGCCTCCCTGGAAGCGGTTCTGGTACCCGCCTAGCACCAGTAAATCCTGCCCCTCACCGCCATCAAACTGGCTGAACTTCGAAATAGCCGCCGCTATTAGATGATCATCACCTTCTCCGCCGTTGATTACTGCGTAGTAGCCCATCAATTTAATCGCATCATTGCCGGAACAACCGTCGATCCGGTTGTCATTACCAAATACTCTGGCAAAGTCATTACCTTCACCTAATTCAACCTGGTTGTTATTACCGATAGTGACAACATAATCCTGACCTTCACCGCTATCCACCCGGTTATAGTTGCCGGAAGTAACGACGTAATCCTGACCGCTACCAGCATCAATAAAACCACCTTCACCAAAGACAAACATCTGGTCGTTGCCTTCCCCCATAAAGGCATGGTTAATCCGCCCGGCCGCCACCGCAGTATCGTCCCCTTTACCGCCAAACATCCAATTTTCCCGACCCATCAGGACGCCCAGATCATTGCCTTCGCCGCCGGTAAAGATGTTAGAAGTACCAATGGAATAATAAACATCATCACCGCGACCACCCCAGAAATTGTTGTTATCGCCCAAATAGGCACCGAGATCTTTACCATCGCCGCCCCAGTTGAAGTTATAATTCCCCAACGATATATGGATATCGCCATCATCATGCAAATGGCCGCTGTTACGCAGGAAATCAAACGTTTTTTCCTCCATATTAAGCAAATCAGTCGTCAAGTTCTCTTTCAAATGCGTGACTAAAGACTTCATTTCTGTTTGCTTATCTTTACTAAACATTGTCGCAAACAGATTAGGGAGATTTAGTGAGTTAAAGCCAAATGTAGGTTTTGCTTTATCATCGGCCTGATCGCGCTGTCCATTGATGTTCACCGAAGATTCCGGTTCACGATTTGCATCAGGCGCTTTCTCTTGCAGTCCATGACTTTCTGCAAACGACCTGATGCCATCCTCGCCCATATTAATGCCCGCTCTCAAGCCATCAAGCAACTTTCCCGGGTTAGTAAAGGCTTTCAATTGCTCACCACTAAACTCCCCAATAAGCTCTAGCATCTCTCGCAGAATCGCTTCGCCATCAACTTGTTCTCCTGTGCGGGAAACAATTTGCCCTTCTGCGGTGTAATTCACGCCAAAGATATCCGCTAAGGTAGTATCCGCGTTTACACTTGCTAATCGACCAAGCAGCTTATTCTTAAGCTGACGCGGCAGGTCTTGCGGATTATAGGTAAAGGTAGTTTTCGCCATACCGGTTGCTGAATATTGCTGAGTCATCAGACCAAACAGCGAGCCTAGATTGGTATCCATAATCGACTGGATATGATCACCGAACATAAAATTCCAGTTACCGGCGGTCACCTGGATATCTGCCCCTTGACCACCGACGGCAAAGTTAAAAACTAGCTTCTCATTAGCCTGACGGAATTTATTCGCACGGCTCATGGTACCCATATTAGTAACGTTGCTGGTTAGCCATTGGTGATATTTTTTGTTCAACATCGCTTCAATATCTCGCTTCAAACCGCGGCTACTACGTTCATGCTGTAAATCCAGATCAACCAACGTCTTGTAGTTCACACTGCTGGTTTGATCCAGACGGGACATATCTTGCACAAACTTCTCCGCACCGGCGATGGTCCATTGCTGTTCTTGTGCGATTAACCAATCCTGTTCTTTGCCAGAGTAGGCAATATTTTGTAGTACGCCGGTAACCTGCATCACACCATCAAATGGATTAACAAGTGGCGGTGTTGGAATGGATTTATCCATCATCACAATCAAATCATTACTGCTGCCCTGATTGAAGCTGACGTTACGATTACCGATAAACATCTGCGCCCCTTCAAGCGCTTGGTAACCATTGATATCGAAGCTGTGTTTGCTGTCACCATCACCGATATGAACCATCACATTATTGTCACCAAAGGCCAGCGATTTAAAACCACCAGCGCCTACTTTGATACCGATGTTTGATGTTCCCCAGTTAACAGCCGTAAATTCACCTTCACCCACATTAACCTGAATATTTCCGGAGTAGCTAAGCTGATTATTCGATTTATCGTTGGAGTCAATCTGAATGATATTTTCACGCTTCTTTGGCGCAATAAAAGGACGACGATATTCTGCAACTGCCCCTCTCGTCACCGCATCAGCCTCAGTGTATCCCACCTTGGAAAGAGTGATGTCACTTTCAGTAATACCGCGAACAACTCTTTCCGTACTCGTCGTCAATTCACCCTGTTTACCCCATCCGAATACAATTTTGTTATCAGGCAAGTTATTAACCCATTGGTTATTTGCATCACGGGTAAATTTACGGCCTGTTGCATCAATCGCGACTTCGCTACGGCGGGCGGAAACATTACTGCGAATACCTTGCTTATCTAACTCGGTGATAAAACGGCGGGCAAAACCGTCCCGTTTGTCATCACTTATCAAAGAACAACCCACAATGCTGATATGGTCGGGTTTACTCGCCTGTTTAAAATCATGACTAAACTGTTTTAGTCTCACAGCCAATTCATCGGCAGTGTAACCACTCAAGCGAATGTTATTTTGCTCTGACATATCACGACCATGACCGACAATTTGCCAACGTAACTTACCGGAGACTCTAGCAGGGTCGCCATAAACGACACGATATTTACCGTCAGCATCAAGTTGCGCCACCACACTGGAATCAGGGTGTTTACCGGCCAAATTGGCGGCAGCTTTGGCAACGACCGGATCATCCTCCATTTGAATAATAACCTGATGGCTAAAACGAGTTGCACGATCATCGGTTTGTGGTGTGACAGCCACCGGCTCCCACGCTTTTGCATTTTTGTTTTTAATGATGTCACTTGATGACAGTTTTTCCAGTAACGGGCTCGCCGCATCCCCCTCAACTGTCGCTTTAAGTATTAGTCTGTTTGCTGCCGGATAAGAGAGGACTTTATCGATATTCGACTTCACAAAGCTGGCAGCTTGCTTAAAGTTGTCGCTCTCGACTTCAACCAAAACTGTCTTAGTTTGCTTACCTTGTTTAGCTGTCACTTCCAAAGTGATATCACCTTCTCGGTAATCAACTACACGCCCAGTGACGTTTGAACCTAAGTTAAATACCTTGCCTTGCTCTTTTAATGCACGCAATACGTAGTTTTGTTCACCCTCACGTGACGTTTTCCAAACACCGTCATATCCCGCAATGGTTCCCTTTTCAAACCGATTGAATTGAACATAGAAGCTTTGATCCCGCTGTTCACTCGCCTGAAAGTTATAGCTGGTCAGGTAACCTTTATGAAAAGAATCCATAAAACGGCGAAAATCGTTATAGTTCGCAAATGATTTGGCGCCAAAATTAGGATCATAGAATGACCAAACGGTTTGCGTGTGTTCTTTATGTACCACCACTGACATAGCATGTTGTTCAGACATAAATGTCATGTAGGTCGATTTTCTCACATGACGCAGCTTATCCATGACAGATTCATAACCTTCAGCCTCATAATTCAATGCATTATTGATATTCGGCCCGGTCAGCCCATTGGCTTTTAACTTACCGCTATAAGCCGCGTTGGCTTTTCGCTGCATAGCCACTGTCGAGCTATCCATCGACTGGCTGTACTGCATTGATAATAAATCTTCAATCGCTGAACCAATATTTTGCCGACGATATTGGTTGAGCAAAGCAGATTCAATCGAGTGGATATCAGTTTTCTTATTGACTGATTTATCGTTGTAAGCTTTAACCGCATCTTTCAACCACAGCATATAAGCTTTACCGCCCCCCAAGCCATGCACCCGCTCTTCGATCAAGTAGCGAGCCGATAGGGCAAAGCACAATCCCTCAAGGAACTCTTTTGACTCAACCTTATTGCCGTTCGTCAGGAGTACACTGCCAATCTCAGGAATGATTTTCCTCAGTTTCTCCAACAGATTGCTATCCTGGCTAAAATGGAATGAATAAGCTTCTAACTCTTTCCCATGCGCGATAAAGTCAAAAATTTTATTATCAATTTTTTGTAAAACATCCCCTTTTATTGCCTCACGATGTTGAGAAGATGTTGTCAGCAGATTTTTATCCATAGAGAATCGATTATTAACCTGCAACCGATTAATCATGTTTTCCGCATCTTTCAGTATGGTCAGATCTTCTTCCATCAATCCTGCACTGAATCGCCCATCTGCTTGTATGACAAACTCAGGGTTAACATGGCTGTTGGTTTCAACCATAGCCGTTGACTGATAAGCTTTTCCAGACAAGCCGCTGCCAAGTGCGCCCATACGCTGTGGCTTAGCCTTGTCACTCTGCTTCGCGCTCTTCGCATCGGTTTGTGCCTGAACCATTTTACCTTCAGCGACAGCAATATCCTGTTTGCCTCGATTCTCCGCCTCCTGACAGGCAACGTTAGCATCATTTTTCGCTTTTTCTGCCTGCTGCTGTTGTAACCGTGCTTCTTCCTTTCTTAATTCTGCTTTTTTATAGGCTTCTAATAAATCTTGTTGCACACCAATACGATGCTGCTCACTTTTCGCTATACCGGCCTCCGATTGCACAATCGCTTTTTTTACTTTTTGTTGATTATCAGTAACATTTTGCTGAACATTAAATAACTCGTCCTGTGTAGTAGATTTGGTGTGCTCCCATTTACTCTGAACATTACCCAAAAATCCGGCAGCAAATTGATTACGCCATTGGTCACCTGATTTACCGTGGTAATTATCAAAGTCATTCAGTACATCCAAGCCTTGAGTCATGGAAAGCAGTTCATCTGTTACTGCTTGTGATTCTTCTTTTATCGCATCACGCTGCGCTTGCCCATTGGTGTTTAGCGCTGCCTGATCCGTTGATTCCAGTTGAGATTGCACTCCTGCAATTGCTGTCAGTTGCTTCTCTTTTTCTTGTTCTAAGATACGGCGATCTTCTTCGGCTTTATCTTTATCGCTTAACGCATTTTGCGCTGCTTTATCCTGTTTTGCGTGTTCAATAACAACCTTAGCTGGTCGTGCGCTCTCAGATTTCGCAACAATATTATCGAGAATATAACCTACGCCATCATTTAAACCTGTACCTTTAAATCCAATTCGGTTACTACCCGTTTTTGCTGTCAGCTCCAGCGTTTTGTTTTGCCATCCAGCAGCATCTCCAGAAGTTGAGAATACCCGTTCACCATTCCAGAAAACTTCCATACCATTGTTGGTAAGATAAGCATTATGACGATTGGCAAAATCAAAATTCAGTGAAATAATTTCTCCCTCAAATAAGCTCTGTAGATCCTGATAAATCATGGTGTTTACATCCGCATCAAGTTCACTGACTCGCTCTCCATGCCCCTCTTTATCAAGACCGTAAGCACCGGCTGAGTGATATGCTTCAATGCCATTAGTTGCCAGCCAGCCGTAGTTACCTTGTTCAAAATTACCATTGATGATCAGATTGGCTTCCTGTTCCGGATCATCGCCCTCATTAATATTCAATGAATTATGGATATTTTCGAGCTCAGGCGCTTCGACCGCGGTTACAGAACCATTCAGACGACTACTTAAATCCGAACTTACCTGCGCAATTTCATCCATCTTGAAACCGTTAATAGCGGAAACTTCGGTTAAGTTAATCGCCCCACGGCCTTTATGGGTTCCAGATGTATTAGCTTCCCCGCCTTGAACCAGATAGTTGATCGCCTGACTGCCCCCCACACCTAACGCCGTCTGTTTGATATGTTCAAAGAAGGAAGAAAGTTTGTGACTTTGCGTATTGCTTTCTGCAACAGAGAAACTATAGAAATCACCGTTACCAATCTTAATCGCCACGTTATTGCGTGCATAGGAAGCATTGATACCCAAACCATCGCCTACATGGATATTCGCATTGCCTTTGCCCTTCATAACCGCAACATTAAGACCATTCCCGATTTTGGTATTGACGTTATATTCACCCCACACTGCGTTAACGGAAACACCATCACCCACTTTGGTATTCACATTCAGGTCGCCATGCGTCGCCGTCACATTTAAGCCATTCCCCATCGTGGTGGTAATATTCGCTTTGCCTTTTGCCGCGGTAGCCTGCATGCCGTCACCCACTTTAGTGACAATATTTCCTTCACTCCATAAGGCATTAAAACTGTCGCCATTACCCACCTGAGTCACAATGTTAGCCTCACCTTTGGCAAGCACCACATTGCGCCCATCACCGACCTTGGTAATAACATTAGCTTTACCCCAAGCGCCGGTGTAATCATCACCGTGACCGACATGAGTGATAATATTGGCGTCCCCCTGAGCAACCGTCACTTCTTGTCCATCACCCACTTTGGTTATGATGTTTGCTTTACCTTTCGCGAAGTTATAACGGTCACCATGCCCCTTTTGCGTCAGGATATTAGCCTCTCCGCAAACCGCATTAATAGCGGCGCCATTCCCGATTTTGGTAATGATATTGGCTTTACCTTTAGCAAACCCCACCGTTGTACCATGACCAATATGGGTCATAACATTACCCACATTCGACACAAGCAGACCAACGGTCGTCCCTTCTCCAACTTTGGTCAGAATATTACCTTCGCCAAACAGTACGCCAGCGGTCGTCGAGTTGCCCACATGAGTAATAACGTTAGCTTTCGCCCCTGCAACAACCCCCATAAAATCATTACCGGTTTTGGTGACAATATTGGCTTCTCCCAGCGCCAAAACACCAGTTAAACCATCGCCGACATGGGTCATGATATTGGCCTGACCAAACATTGCCGCCAGCGTTATACCATCACCGACTTTGGTCATCACGTTCAGTTCACCAGCAAACAAACCAATACTGGGGCCATTACCCACATGGGAATAAATATTCGCTTTACCTATCATCAAAGCAGTTGTCAGATCATTACCGACCTTGGTTAACACATTAGCCCCACCGATCATGGCAGCAAAGGTATTGCCATTCCCCGCATGGGTAAAGATATTGGCCCCGCCCATCATTGCTGCCAACGTCATGCCGTTACCCACTTTAGTCGCGACATTGCCTTTTGCCAGCATCAGGGCCACACTCGTCCCCTCGCCAATATGGGTAAACACATTGCCAACCGCCGCCATCAGCGCCAACGCATCACCATCACCCACTTTAGTAAAGATATTTACTGCGCCCCCCATCAGCGCCCACACATCACCTTTACCAACATGAGTAAAGAAGTTGCCTGCACCAATCATGGCTGCAATCACAGCCCCATCCCCGACTCTGGTAAAGATATTGCCTGCTGCCCCCATCACGCCTAAAGTCTGACCACCACCGACATGGGTCAGTACATTGCCTATACCAAACATAGCGCCAGTAGTATCGCCATCGCCTATTTTAGTCAGGATATTGGCGCCGCCGAGCATCACACCTACCGTATTCCCGTTACCTATGTGAGTTAGAACGTTTGCGCCACCGCCCATCACGGCCAACACATCGCCTTGCCCTTTCTTGGTAAGAACATTCGCCCCACCCAACGCAATTGCCCTGGTATTCGACATTTCAGCATCATCAGTAATATGCGTGATAACGTTAGCCCCACCGAGCATACCGGAAACCAAATCACCTGCGCCGAGCTTAGTCAGCACATTGGCGCCGCCCACCAATACCGAGGAGACATTGCCATTACCTTTTTGGGTCATGAGATTAAAACCGCCCGCCCCTAACCAACTTGCTCTACCATTGCCTATCTGCGTGTGCGTGTTGTAACCACCCAACATGAAAATCTGGCTGTTGCCATTGCCTTTGTGGATTGAAATATTGCCAACCGCCAGAAGACGTGCCAAATATCGTCCATCTCCGATACGGACGAAAACATTTACCGCACCACCAGCATGAATGTCCATATCTCCACGCTGACTTTGATGAACAACGACATTTGCCAGACCTGTGCCGCGGAATGTCAACTTGCCCTCTTCCCCCTTTTTTACAATGACGTTCGCGGCGCCGGCGCCTTCAAAATTGACATTGCCATAGGTGACACTGGATGTAATAACGTTTCCACCGCCAGCGCCATCGAATTGAATATCACCGGAGCTGTCGCCACGGTTAGTAGATGGGTTCACCAGTGCTTGCTGACGGTATTCTTCGGTATGTGCTAACCGCTCCGAACCATACCGCATCGTTGCATTAAGGCTATATTGAATCTGGCTTAACACGCAGCTACCTGCACTTATCGAGTGGTAACCATTTGCGGATGAAATATCTTCATTAGCCAGATTATCGGTATAATCACCCGCTTTGGACCACGCATTGACAAAGTATTTGAGTTCCTGCGTGATAGGATCATTTACCAGTTCAACCACCACCACTTTGGTGTATGATTCCAGATATTTAGCATACACATAAGTATTGGGTTGACGGTTCGATCTCACCGCGGAAACATCAAACTTCTGGCAATTGATCGCACTCTCTCCCATCTTTGCATCAGAGAGAGTGATATCTTCCGCTTTGACCGTTGTCCCACCGGCATAAATAATCCACTCGTTTTCAGACAAACCCGCTTCAACGGCATGAATAGTCACCGGCTGATGATGTTCAACCATTAAATTGAACAGACGGTAAGCATCATTGATGTTGATATTGACAAATCCATTACCGGAAGAAATCTTCGTTGAAGCGAGGCCATTCAGGTGATTACCCTCTTTATACCAGGAGGTGGCGTAATAATTGAGCTTACCGGTTTCCGGGTCATTTTGGAGCTGAATTTTGCTGATTTTTGTATACATTTCGTCAGCAAACGCAAAGAGATAAGTATCAGGTTCAGTCGTTGATTTGATTCCTGTTACTTGCTGGGCTTCTTGAATCCAAGTTCCGCCCATTGTTGCTGTGGTTAATACAATATCTTTAGCCTTAGCATATTCCATCGCCTCATCACGAAAGCTGTTATTCACACCTATTCTTGATATTTGGTTGTAGGCTCCGGCACCGGAGAAATTGATATTGCCATGTGCAATATTAGAATAAATTCTGTTATAACCACCGACACCTTCGAAAGAAATATCACCACGGGTTTGTACGTAAACATCTTCCTTTTGGCGAATACGTTTAATTCGGTTCGATGCCCCTACGCCACTCAAGGTAATATCACCCTCTTTACCTTTACGTACAATATGATTATCAACCCCAGCACCTTCGAAAAAAATATTACCGAACTCTGTCCGCGAGCTAATACTATTTGCCGCACCTGCCCCATAAAATGTGACATCGCCACGGCTTCCGTTGTAATTGTCATACCAAGTGCGGTCAATTTTGTTACCCGCGCCAGCGCCATCAAAGAATAAATTGCCCTGATTGGTTCCGTGCCATAATTTATTGTAGCCGCCAGAGCCATCGAAGCTCATATTACCCGTAAGACCATCGCGGTTCATTTCGTTATAAATAGCCGCACCGGTAAAATCCAGATCACCGTGATGACCAGTGTGATCCATAATAACGCCACCCGCAGCGCCAAAAAATGAAACATTACCATCACCATTTTTATTAATATCGGCGTAACCCGCGCCACCTTTTACTGTCAGATCACCTGTGGAATCTTCAACGGATAAATATGCCGCGCCACCGACTACGGTATCATTACCTGTGCCGGTATAGACTTTGGCTGCAATCGATCCTAACGTAATATGGTCATTCCCTCCTCGGGCATAAATGTAGCCGCCAAATCCAATGGCATCAATGTCATTATCATTGTCATCAGCGAAATAATTCCCGGTAAAGAAATATTCTGCGCTCCTGCTTGATGATTTCCCCATAAACAATCCCTTAGTTTAATAGAAGTTAAAACCGTACTCGACAGATATAATGGTTAGGTTGAAAATCTCATTTTTTTAACAATACAAATCCTTTTCCCTCCCTCAGCAAAAAGAGATAACAGAGAAAATTATTAGTAACGTTATATACCCGTTATCAAAGAGCATAACTTTTCGGAAGAAACAGATATTCCTGCTCAACGATTGGGCTTTATTTGAGATATTTAATACAAGAATGAGTAGGTTATCCCACCATTATTTCACTCACCTATAATTTCGTTCCCGGCATATAAAACAAAGGGAAACCACTCCCCGATTGACATGCAAACCAGAGAGAATTTATATAAAACTTTTAGACACATTTTTGCCTAGAAGACAATTTATTTATAAATAATACACAATAAAACCTTAAACTCAGAAAATACCTAAACTGATGTATAGACAAATACTTTAAAATAAACTTATCGAATAAAATAAAGCCAAAATTCAAAAACAATATTTAACGCAGAAAACCTATCTCTTTCACATAAGATATAACGTTTCGCTAATTATGATCAATTATTTATTTTATTTTTATAAAAATATTACAAATATATTTATATATATAATATTAATTCCAAACCAATAATATATATTTACAATAATAACAATTTAAAATAATTAACATGCATTATATTTAATGTAAGCCTGACACCTATTCTGACGTTAAAAAAATGCCCAGTTCACATTTGACTGGGCATTAATGTAGAAAAGACAGGTTAAAGAAGGAGAATGATTTTTCATAATTCTATAGAAAAATCACGAGAATACTCCATGCTCCAGACGCCCGATAAGGCCTAACACTTCAAGTGAGCCACTTTCAGTTGCAATAAGAGACATTGGAGTGACTGCACCAAGGCTCTTAACAGGACTTTTTAACCATGTCCATGCTTCATTCTTATTTCCGCCAAAAAGTTATACTGCGGCATCAAACACACGAATTAATCGTGCAACACGCTCGCTCTCTTCGGCAGAAAGAATGCAACCTGCATTTTTTCGGCTGACAACGTTTAGCTCTTTATATTTGTATTTGTCAAAGTTGTACATATTACACCTTAGTCAATCTGATAATAATGACCGCTATACTACAAATTACGAACTTAGAAGCTTGCAAGATACAAAAACAATCGTACAATATGTTGTACGATTAATGGATATTTCGTTGTATTTTTCAAGTTATTTCTTGACATAGGTGGGACAAATGAAGGTGTTAACTTACTCAGAAGCAAGACAAAATTTTTCTAAGACGATGATAAGTGTCGTAAATGATTGTAGCCCAGTGATTATCACTCGTAAAAATGGCGAAAGTTGCGTACTTATGTCATTAGCTGATTTCGAGTCTTTGCAAGAAACAGCTTATTTAATGAGATCACCAACTAACACCAATCGCCTTATGGAATCTGTCTCTCAGTTAAGAGCCGGAAAAGGGAAGATCAAGGAGCTGGATTTAGACTAATGAAAGTCACTTTTTCAAATAACGCTTGGGAAGATTATCTTTATTGGCAACAAACTGACCGAGCAATATTGAAGCGTATTAACAACCTAATCAAAGATATAAAAAGACAGCCATTTACAGGTATTGGGAAACCTGAGCCGCTTAAACACAATTTTACTGGGTTCTGGTCAAGACGTATTACTGAGGAACAGAGGTTAGTATACTCTGTTGAGAATAATGAATTATTAATAGCACAATGCCGCTTTCACTATTAAAAATGCCCTATATAGGGCATTTCAGAAATCTGATCTTGTCCAGTAAGCTATTGATACTCGACCATCTTATAATTTATTCTCCCGGGCGCCGATTTATCCATTCTTCATTTTACCTTTTACTTCTGAGGCAAACGATTTACCACCATCTAACGCGGTGTAGTGGAGATGAATCTGAATATCTTTCAACTGCGATGTGTAGATGTTGGGAATTAGGACATCAATCACAGACTGATCAGGGAATTCCAATGTCCAAGTTGAAATGGCTCCTGTTCCTTCGAAAGGCAGATAGCGATCATCATCAAACATCAAGGTGCACAGCCAGTTCTCTTTAGCGACGCCACCATCATCTTTTTCATTTAAGGAAGAGAGGGCAATTTGCTGTTGAGCACGTAGATTATTCGCAATATTTTTACTGCTACCGCTATTTCGGGTTGGGTCATAAAGCCAGGTTACCCCATCAATATCGGTACTGGTTAAAGTGGAACTGTGGGTTTGTGTCAGGATAGCGCTAATCTCCGTCGGTAATGCAGGGTAAGGACTGAGTGCGTTTACCAATATCGAAACGGAAATGCGTTTAATCTGGCGTAGATAATGTCCGGGATAATTCGTGTCGAACAGTTTAGAATTCAGCGTAAAACTCACAGCCTTTTTATTAATGATTTGACTTTTCAACCCATTTTCTGACAGCAATTGACTGAGAGAAATGGTTTTCTTGATATTCAAACGGTGTTCATTGCGTTGTAACCAAGCACTTTCCATTTGTAATAGATCAAGCTGCAAAGATTCCCCTGCCAGCAAACCCTGATAAGAATCATTCCACGCCGAGGTTTTGATAAAGCCTTGCCGCTGATAATCTCCGACTTCGTACCGCCAGCTTCTTTCCACCATCAAACACATAGAAAGTACCGCATCATAGGCTGGCGCATATAGTGCGGCGAGACGACCCATCAGCCACTTATAGGTTGGGACAATCAGAAAGCCAGATGTTATAAACTCATACAGCTCCCGGGCAGCGAATTGTTGTGCTTGGGCTTCTTTCAGGGCAATTTGAGAACTTTTGATTAGCAATTCCTGCTCTTTTAATTGCATCTCAATAATATTGATTTCGCTTTGAGCCTGCTTATATTCAATTTCCCATTCCTGACGACGGCGTTGGTACTCTGCTCCGTCTTGCAACCTGTCGGCAGTACTGCCTAATGCATCAGAAAAAAGGTCAGCAATGATGGCTACATTTCTAATAGGCGCTTCGGGCTTTGATCCCCCAACTGCCAGACCAAAAATATTGGGTACGGTTTCCAGTATCGCGCTGGAGGTAAGGAAAGGCGCAGACGACATTTTGTATATTCCTGATGCCACTTTCATGCTGATGGCTGAAATCTCCAAAGCAGAAAGGTTTTCCTCATATAAAACGTGATAATGTTGGTAGCGCTCTTCTGCCATTTTTTGCTGACTTCCAGCGTGACTTTCCCCATTTGCGCAAGTTGAAAGGCTTCTTGTTGCAGTTCCACGGTAAAAGCAGATAACCGGAGCACTTGCGATTGTACCAGCACGTCCTTTTCGGTATTAACTTCAGTTTCCATGATATGAAGTAACCGATGTCCCATTTCAATTAATTGTTTTACCGCGCTATTTGCGCTTTTTAACATCAATGGGAAGCGATAAGGGGGAATCTGCTGCTGCATATTGCTCAGCCCGCTAGTGAGATAACCAGCGTTTCTTTGCGTCAGGCTCTCTGCACTCGCAGCACTGGCATAAAGCGGCAACGGTTGTACTTTGCCATCCAGTGTCAAGCCATGACGCAGGTTATAGAGCCGACTGTTTAGCGTTTTTTGAAATTCAATCAGTTTTTCATTGAAAGGAGATTTAAATAAATTCTCAGCCATACGTACCTTGGTTTTCAATTTTTCTTTGATCTTTCCCAAGGTATCCGGCCGCCAATGACTAGCATCTAACCCCTCCGGTAATGTGCCAAGTAATTGCAAAGCCTGTTGATAACACAGACCGGCTTCGTTCAGGCTATCTCTGGTCAGTTGTCTGTAGAGGTTATCCCCTTCCTGTATCCACAAATTAATTAAGAATTGGAACAGGGTCTTCTGATAATAGACGGGCTGGTTGTAGGCAATAGTATCAGGATCGGCCGTTCTCATTGTTGGAGGAAGATCATTGCCATTTTCAACAATGGCGCGGGAATTCCACATTCGAATGTTGCTATAAGGGTCAAACAGGTAGTTGATAAGCCATCTGCGTGCATCATAGAAACGCTGCTCTTCATAAAGTCGGGAAGAGATTAAGAAAGGAAGATGGAAAAATAGTTCCCAGAAATATCGCCCGTTAGCACCATTAAAATCGACTTTTGTCGGTGAAGTTTCGTCATCCAACGCAGGCTCAAGCAAAGATTGAGTTTCCCATGCCAATACCTTGTCAATGGATTGCGTCGCCCGTGCGACTAATTGTTTGCCAAATAATGTGTTCAATCTAATGGCGATAGATTTGAATTTTAGGTTGGTTATATCCAGATATTGAACTTGCTTTTTATTTTTTTGTAACGTAATGGCAGGAATTTTATCGCTTTCTTCGATAGTAAGTTCATATATATTCTCGATAAATTGTGGTTCATTTTCTGGCTCAATTAATTTTGTAGTTAAACTAAAAGAATAAGCATTGATATTTTGTTTAAGATTAAAAATGATATCTTGTATTACCACCTGACCATCTAGTGGTAATTTTTGGCTGGCGTATTGTTCACCTTGCGGATATGTTTTGAAGATCAGCTCGGATGATAAATACTCCCAACCATCTTGGATCTTGTATATTTCTTTACGTAAGGAAATATTCTGTCCCTCAATGGAGAGAGACAAGTTTTTATCACTGAGATTCCATTGTGTACTGGCCTGAAATGCAACACTATCGATCCATGAAAAATCGTGGTTTTTGGTAAGCTTATTATCTTTCCATTCAGAAGGTAATAACTTGAAAAGTTGTGTTTCATCATAGCTGATAATAAAAACATCTGTTGGCGCATCTCCTCCAACCCACTCAAAATTAAACATTTTTATTGCCGTATCACTGGCAGGAATTTGAACTTACATTTGAATGTTCTTAGTATTAATTCCCCAAAAAAGCTCTTTAGAGGGGAACCTGTTAATGCTTAATAATTCTAACTGATAGCGTTTAACCAATGTGTTTCTGCAAGTTAACAGAAGATAAGTTCCGCCGCTTCCTACTTTACCCTCTAATTCCAGAAAAGGTGATTTACGCGGTTTAATACCATCATAACTATTCTTCGTTTCCTCCTTGGTCTCTTTTATGGTGAGAAACTTCGCTGTACCTGCATAGTGATGTTGTAACGTGTCTGGATTGCTGAATAATTTATACCACGTCGTAACAATAGTTTTTTCATTCTCTTGAGTCAGGGACTTCTTATCCACCAATAATAAGTCTCGCAATTCAAGGTAATAATCTTTGTTTTTCTCCCATTTGCTGCTGTCTTTATTTTCGGAGTTGTATAATAAAACCCCCATCCATTGGTCTCCGTCTACTTGTAGTTGTACATCCACCATAGCTATCAACCCAGGTTTATATTTTTCATCTTTCAAATAAGGGTTATCTTTATCAGGAACGCGCTGACCTTCTTTGGTGGGATATTCACCGTTGGCATCTTTACCATCCAGGCGGAGTAATACATTGGGCGGACTCCATTCACCATTGCTTTGTTTGAAGGTAAATTTCACATTGATGGCGCGATAATTGGTGGGTTTCTGATCTACCCCCATCAATGACGTCTCTTCACGCTCAACCCAGATTGCATATTGGCGGCCAGAAATCACAATGGGCCGAATTGCCAGCATAGTTCCGGATAAAGCCAGCGTGACTTTTTCCCATTCACTCCACGCCAGTGGGCTAATGACATCGTTGTTATCACGCAGCGTAATATCCAGTGTGCGCCAGTAATACTCTATAGGCTCGGCATTGCTTTTACCGATAAAGTGATAGCGATCGTTTTTGGGGTCAGTACCGTCGATATAGCCGCACATTAATTGCAGATTGCTGATCCGTTCAAATTCGGTCAGATAATGCAGAATGGCGGTTTGGATCATATTGTTGTTCAAACGTGATTGACCCAAATCGTTTTCCAGCGTGGTAAAGGCGCTGGTTTTACTCAGCCTACTGGTGGGGGAGATAAAGTTTTCCGGGAAGTTTCTTTGCTTTTGCCAAACTTGCCAACGGTTATATTGATTCAGAAAGCGCTCCCAGAACTGGGTTCGTTCATCACTGATGATTTGTCCCTCATAACCGGTTTCCATCCGGGAAAAGAGACGGAACAGATAGCGCTGCAAGCTGGCAATGCAAAAAGCCACTCTACTGGTATCGACTTCTTTAGTCACCAATATATCGGTCAGGAAATAGTTTGAAAGATCTTCAACGGTCGTAATATCCGATGAAGCATTGCTGGAAGGCGCCCAGCGCCGTAACAGATATTCGACCATCGCATCACGCCAGCGTTCATTAAGTGAACCACCTAGCTTGGATTGTACTTCGGAAGAGGTGGCGGCAAATAAGGCGCTGCTGACTTGATACCAATGATCATAGCTGGATTTCGTAGTCAGTTTAGCGATATCCAGTAATGGCTGGGCAGATATTTTACTCTTTTCGGCCAGTACTTTTAGACGCATGACGGTACTAACGTCAACGACATTCTGTGCCACTTTCAGGTCAAAATCGCTGGTTATCCGCAGAATCTCTTGACTTGACCAGCCAGAATTTCAACAACAAGGGGTAATGATTTACTGGTTTGATTGAGGTTTGTGCCATCAAGTAGTAATTTTTCAATATCCGGTCGTCGTTGGCTGATAAGCCGAGCACTCTTTTTATTGGCATCTTCTTCAAATAAACGGGATTGTTGATACAAATCGACCAAATAGGCCAAAGGGCCATCATTGGCTTCAGGTAAGCCCGGAAAACAATAGAGATCTTGGTTATCGTTAAATAGCGTTTTATAACTAATTCGTGATTCTATTTTATTTGCCATAAATGATTACCTTTTCAATAGAAAATAGGAATATTCATCAAATATCATAATGCTTCGATATTTGATGAATAGTATTACACTATGGCCTGTCAAGGTGTATTATCCAGGCTAAAATATATTTCTGTTTTAATAGTTTTTAAAAATTTATTTTATTTCAATGGAATCGCGAACTCATTTATGTTGATAATTACAACAAATCATTTTCTAACAAAGAATTAATTTCAGGTTTTACACTATTTACTTTTCAACTATCCACCAGCATGTCCATTAAAGTTAATATATACTTCCATTAATACTAAAGTATAAATATTTTATAATTAAAATGATTTTTTCATATATCTTAAT
>NZ_JAZGJN010000205.1:0-20649 GCF_038085095.1 Photorhabdus sp. P32
TTTCAATGAGCACGGGTATATAACTTTTAAGTACTTTTTACTCGTATTATCCATTTTCAAGTGTTTGTTCTATTGCCAGAGAGATTACCTTTATTGGTGATTATTTATGCGGGAAAGCGCCTTCTTTTTTATGCGTCTAGCATGGTCGTATTCCTAAAATTTCATTGATATCAGATTCCTTAAGAGCTTTTTTTAGCTCATATTTTATTTCCTGTGTAAATGGGGAAGTGAAAGAAATAAGAGCTGAATCCAACCGATTGAAAATAAATTGACAAATTTTGTGATTGATGTTTATTTATTCAAAAGAATTTGATGTTGTTCAATTTTGGTATGAGCCACTAACCAGTCATGATATTCTGTAATTATCACATCAGTTATTTATATATACCCTATAGATTTCAAGATGCATCGCGACGGCAAGGGAGCGAATCCCCGGGAGCATAGATAACTATGTGACTGGGGTGAGTGAGCGCAGCCAACAAAGAGGCAACTTGAAAGATAACGGGTATAAAACTAAATGTTATTTAAAGGTATTATTTTACTGCCCTTAAATAACATTTGGTTTACATTTTAGTGGAGTAGTCATGACAACACCAAAGAAGAGAATTGTTATCATTGGTGGAGGTGCTGGTGGTTTGGAACTGGCAACCAGTCTGGGGCATAAGTTAGGTCGCAAGAAGAAAGCAGAAATTGTGCTGGTGGATCGTAACCAAAGTCACCTATGGAAGCCGTTATTACATGAAGTAGCCACCGGCTCCCTTGACGATGGAGTTGATGCGTTGAGTTATCTGGCTCATGCCCGTAACCACTATTTCAGTTTCCAATTAGGGACGTTGACTGATATCCACCGTGATAGCAAAAAAGTCACTTTGGCTGAGATCAGGGATGAATATAACGAAGTCCTGGTGCCTGAACGTGAATTGAGCTATGACATTCTGGTTATGGCCCTCGGCAGTACATCTAATGATTTTAATACACAAGGTGTGAAAGAACACTGTATCTTCCTGGATAACCCGCAACAGGCTCATCGTTTCCATAATGAAATGTTGAATCTGTTTCTTAAGTATTCTGCAAACTGCGGTCAGCAAGATAAGGTTAATATTGCTATCGTTGGCGGTGGTGCGACAGGGGTTGAGTTATCAGCGGAATTGCACAATGCGGTAAAACAGCTTAACAGTTATGGTTTTGAAGGGCTAAGTTCAGAAGCATTGAACGTTACGTTAGTTGAAGCAGGGGAGCGAATTTTGCCTGCATTGCCGGCACGTATTTCTGCTGCGGCACATCAGGAACTTACCAAACTTGGCGTTCATGTATTAACTAAAACTATGGTGACCAGTGCTGATGAGCATGGGCTGAATACTAAAGAGGGTGAGCTGATTAAGGCTGATCTTATGGTATGGGCTGCTGGTATCAAAGCACCTGATTTTATGAAAGATATTGCCGGACTTGAAACCAACCGGATTAATCAGTTAGTGGTGAAGCCAACGCTGCAAACGACATTTGATGAGCATATTTTTGCCATTGGTGATTGCGCATCATGCTCGAAGAAGGAAGGCGGCTTTGTTCCACCAAGGGCGCAAGCGGCTCATCAAATGGCCAGTCGCTGTTATAGTAATATTATTGCCTTGTTGCATGACAAGCCGTTAAAAGAATATACCTACAAAGATCATGGCTCATTAGTGTCATTATCTAAATTCAGTACGGTGGGTAGTTTGATGGGTAATTTAATGCGTGGGTCAATGATGATAGAAGGGCGTGTAGCTCGTGCTGTTTATATCTCTTTATATCGTATGCATCAGGTAGCCTTACATGGATATATCAAAACGGGTTTGATGATGCTTGTTGGCGGCATTAACCGTGTAATTCGCCCACGATTAAAACTGCATTAATTATTTAATTAATATAAGGCCCCCGTAGAATAACGGGTGGCCTTGATAAAATATCGCTACTTTAATTTGAAATCATTTATCTGAATTAAGAAAACAGACGATCAACTAATTTGAAAGCATTTGCGACATTTGGTCGTGTGCCGATTCCTTGTAGTTCTCCTATTGTAGAACCGCTACTTCTAACCAGTGTTGCTATTTGAGTGCAATTAAGATATTTATGATATTTTGATTTAGCATAGGACTGAATAAGTGCTAATGCACCTGCGACTAAAGGTGTAGCACTGGATGTGCCATTATAACTGCGAGTATAATTTCTATTATTTCCTGGTAGATATTGTAAGTTTGTATATCCAGTAGTTGTGACATTTTCACCCCAGGAGTTTAAACTGGTGTAAAGATTATGATTGGAAAAGCCTAATCGGTGTCCATTAATTGATGTACAGGCACCGATCATAATACCGCCAGGATCGCCATAATTAGGGAAAGTGAAGTCATAGGCTAAATTAATACCACTATTACCAGAAGCGAAAATAATGATTGCTCCTGCATCAGCACAACTTTTTATTTTTTGCCAATTAGATTTGAGGTAGGTAAAAGGATAATATCTATTATTGGCTACAGTTTGAATATTTAAGCTAATAATATCTCCGGGTAAAAAGCTATATATTATTCTATCAAAATCATCGACATCATAAAAACGGAATTGACATTCGTGAGCAATACCCGTCACACCGAATTTATTATCTTTTGCAGAAATACAGCCGGTAGCTGCTGTACCGTGATTACAATCTTGTGTTTCTGGGCGGCTGTTGATAACCGTAATATTACCAACTAAATCTTCATGGTTTCTATAAACGCCAAAATCAAGGTGGTGTACAGTGACGCCTTTGCCTTTATAACCTTCATCCCAGGCTTTTCTGATATTCATACCGTTGTGTTCATCTAAATATCCCTGCAAATGTGAGAAATCAGGTGTAACGATATGAGTAGTATCAAACTCAGGAGTTACTGTTTCCTCTTCGGATAGAAGCAAAGGTGGTGGCGGTAGCTCTTTCAAAATCGGTGTCAGAGAGCAAAATTCGACATAATCTAGTTTCTCCAGTTCATTGGCTAATTTGACTAAATCAGCATGATTAATATCAGCATCTATCTTGTATAGGTGAGTTAATTTACTGAATTCGGGTGTTTTCCAGGTTTTCTTATCTAAATCTTTTTGATTAAAAACAGGTTTTATCTCTATTACGCTTTTATATGAACTAAAAATAGGTAATAAATTATCTTTTTCTATTTCAAATTTTTTTAATCCATCAGGGAAAAACATAATCTCAAGATTATACTTTAAATTTTTATTTGGGATATCATTGTTTCCTTTTAAAGAGATAGTGTTATATTTGGGGAATGTTTCTTTCGGTGGTATATGGTTAATGTCGATATTGTCACTTTTGTTTTTATCTATCTCATCGATTTCCTTATTGATATCAAATAAGAAATCTGATTCTTTTATTTCTATATTTTCTGGTGTAAGATCAGCAATTGTTTTACCATCCTGAATAAGGGTGGTCTCTATTGTATAATTTGCGGCTTTAAGTGAAGTCAAACAGACGAGTTGATTATCTTCACTATAACATTCATATATCTCTTTTGTATTCAAATTGGTTACGGTGTATTTTATTTCTGTATTGTTACTAATTTCACCGTGACATTTGAGATATAAATTACCGTCAAATTTTGCAGATTGAAAGTACTCAAGGGATATAGACATTATCATTCTCCTCTTTGGTTAATTTCCTCCTCAGTATAACTATGATTGGGTATTTCATATTATTATTATTTCTTAGTCCATTGTTCTGTTAGAGAGTTACTGGGATATCTATACTGATTATTGCTAAATGTTATTTTAAAATTAATTTATAATCGCTTTGGTGAGGAAGTTATTTTTCTCAAAATAAAAAGTAGGTTTTTATTAAGGTGGATAACTTTGAATGACCCTATTAATAGTGTAGGAAAGATTTACATAATAAGTGCAATACCGTTACTCTGGAAGTAAACATATTTGTATTCCTTTAAATAATTCATTGGATATTTTATCACTCCGAGTTTTTCGGGAGCGATTATTGAATCGGTTTACCACGAAATTTATTTCCTGATCAGAGACTTCATTAAAATCGGTTCCCTTTGGAAAGTATTACTTGATTAATCCATTGATCCCTCTTTTCCAGAGATGAGCAGGGGTGTGATCAAAGTAAATTTGCGCCTCTAATTTTTCACTGATGAGCTCATGCTTTGCAAACACCAAACTGTTGTCGAATGTGATAGTCCTAACCTTTTGTTTTAACCCGTATAACACTTTCACGGCGGCTTTCGCGATTTGCTATCGAGCTTAATGATAAGGGTATACAGCGTTTTGCGTTCAACGAGCATTAATTGTCTGATAGCTATCCCCTAATCCGAAATAACATAATGCCAGTTCTGCCAACTGAGCTAAAAGTCACATCTAACCTAATCAAAAAAGATAACATTTCATCACCAATTTACGACAAGTATCACTTCGTCAGTGATTTCATCCTGAAATTAAACATCATAAATGTGATATGAATCACACAATTAACACAAAAAATGAAATTAATTTGAAATTATTAGAATTGATTATTAAACGATTAATATTAATCTGTTTTTTATACAATATTGTCACAAAATAATCACATTGCCTGTTTTTTGCCTTGCAATATAACCCCTTGTTTTTGCTGCTATCTTAACCAATCCCCTCATTTTAGATGTCCAGCTGATCATCAATCCTAAATGTTGATCGCTAAGCTAAATTCATGGTTAATACCGCTTCAGCATTGTGGAATAGAAAGTCAATGAAAAGCAGTATTTTAGTGTTTGCAGTTTTTTGTAACGTGGTTTCAGGCAGTCAGGCCGCAGACCTCTCAGCACAACAACTCATTCATCAACAGGCCCGCCAGCAAGCCCTGGAGGCGCAATTAGCCCCACCCCCTGCGGAGGTTCACCTGTCTGTCCCCGAACAGACGGTGTCATCCGCATTTCCGCGGGAAACGCCGTGTTTTCCGATCACCCGCGTCGTGTTGACCGGCACCGAAAATTTCCCGCACTGGTTGCCGTTCAGGCGTGTCGCCCAACAGGGCGAAAACCATTGCCTCGGCGCTCAGGGCATTAACCGGCTGATGACCCAACTACAAGATCAACTCATCAATCACGGCTATGTTACCAGCCGGGTTCTGGTCCCTCGCCAAGATCTGCGTACCCAAACGCTAAAACTGGTGATGATACCGGGCAACATCCGGCATATCCGCTATACCCCTGACAGCGGGAAATATATCCAGCGGATAACGCCATTCCCCGCGCGTGAAGGCAAACTGCTGGATTTACGGGACATTGAGCAGGGACTGGAAAACTTGCAACGTTTTCCGACCGTTCAGGCGGAGATGAATATTGTCCCGGCAGAACAGCCGGGGGAGAGTGATATTGTGCTGGACTGGCGTCAGTCCCGGCACTGGCGAGTCGCCACGTATCTGGATGATACCGGGTCCAAAAGCACCGGCCGTTATCAGGGCGGACTCACCTTTTTTCTGGATAACCCGCTGGCGCTAAGCGACCTGTTCTATCTCTCCGAGGGGCGCGATATTCATGCGTCTGCCGGGAAAGGCAGCCAAAACGACACGCTCTATTACTCGCTGCCCTTCGGCTACTGGATGGCGAGCGTGACCGCCAGTCATTACGATTATATTCAGACAATCGCCGGGCTGAATCAGGCGATTCAATACCGGGGAAAAAGCCAAAACCTGGCGGTCCAGCTCAGCCGGGTGCTACACCGCAACGCCGACCAGAAAACCCTGCTCAACGGTGAAATTTATCGCCGGGCGTCCCGTAATTTTATTGACAACACTGAAATCGATGTTCAGCGCCGGGAAACCGCAGGCTGGAAGCTGGGGCTGTCCCATCATCACACTATCGGCAGTGCTACTCTCGATACCAAGGTGACTTACCAACAGGGCATGCGCTGGTTTGGCGCGCAACCGGCGCCGGAAGAGTACCGCAATGAGGGGACGGCTTTACCCAAAATCACCCAATTCTCGGCGACGCTGGCCGGGCCGTTAACGCTGTTTTCTCAGTCCTTCTCTTATCAAACCCAGTATCTGCGGCAGATAAGCGCCAGCCCATTGACGCCCCAGGATCGATTCTCGATTGGCGGCCGCTGGACGGTACGCGGCTTTGATGGCGAATTGACCTTATCCGCTGATCGGGGTTGGTACAGCCGGAACGAACTGGACTGGCAAACCCCGCTGCGGGGGCAATCGCTGTATCTGGGGATCGACTATGGCGAAGTGGGCGGACGGGGCAGTGACGTTCTGCTCGGAAAACACCTGGCGGGGAGCGCCCTGGGCTGGCGAGGCAGCCTGAAAGGGGTGAGCTACGACCTGTTTGTCGGTGTCCCGCTGTCCAAACCCGCCGGTTTCCAAACTTCCCCGGTCACGGCCGGATTCAACCTGTATTGGCAGTATTAATTCAAATAGCAAAACTGCCAGTGGGTAGTGTTGTGTGGAGTAAAAATCATGAACCAGCAGTTGTATCGTATTATTTTTAATCAGGCCCGTCAGATGTGGATGGTGGTGGTCGAGATAGTGTGTGCCGGGCGCGGACAAACGGGACGCCGCGCTCGTCGCCCCTCTTCACTGCAACGTCGTTGTCGGCTTACTGCGCTACGGTTTGGGATGTTATTCGCCCTTGGCGGGATTTCACTCACCGCACAGGCGGCGATTGTGGCCGATGGACAGGCGCCGGGACGTCAGCAGCCGACCGTCATTCGCAGCGCCAACGGTACGCCGCAGGTCAATATCCAGACGCCCGGCTCTGATGGCGTTTCTCACAACAGCTACCGTCAGTTTGATGTGGATAAACAAGGGGTTATCCTCAATAACAGCCATCAGGCCACGCAGACGCAACTGGGCGGCATGGTGGCGGGCAATCCGTAGTTAGCCAAAGGGGATGCCAGCGTTATCCTCAACGAGGTCAACAGCCACGACCGCAGTCACCTCAACGGCTGGATTGAAGTGGCCGGGCATAAAGCCGAGGTGATTATTGCCAACCCGGCCGGTATCACCTGTAACGGTTGCGGGTTTATTAACGCGCATCGCACCACGCTCACCACCGGACAAGCCCTGATGGAACGGGGCCGGTTGAAAGGGTTTGATGTCAATCAGGGGGACGTGCGGATTGACGGGCACGGCATGGACAGCACCCAGCAAAGTTACACCGATATTATCGCCCGCTCCGTGGCGATTAACGCCAAATTACATGCCCAAGACCTGAAAGTGACTACCGGGCGCAATATTGTGGATGTTGCGCATCAACAGATTGAGAAAAAATCGGCAGACAATGAGAAGCCCCCGGAGTTTGCGTTGGATGTGGCGGCACTGGGCGGCATGTATGCCCATAAAATTAGGCTAATAGGCACCGAAACGGGGGTGGGCGTCCATAATGCCGGCAATATCGGGGCCTCTGCCGGGGACGTGCATATCACCGCCGATGGCTGGATAGAAAATCGCGGCGCCATCAGCAGCCGGGATACGTTGCAATTAACGTCGTCTGCCGATGTCTCGAACACCGGCAAATTACTGTCACAATCGGCGGTGAATTTACAAGCCAAAGGGGAGTTAAAGAATCAGGGCCGGGTGGAGGCCCGCGGCGATACCACCGTCACCGCAGGCACCATACACAGCAGCCATGACAGCGTCTGGGCCGCCGGACTGGATGATAAGGGCAACACCACCCGCCCCGGTTCACTGACCCTGACCGAGCAACACGTTCAGGCCAATGGCAAAAATCTGGCGACCGATACGCTGGCGATCCACAGTCAACAGATTGACCTGAGCGACAGCCAGACCGCCGCCAGTCAGATTCAATTGAATGCCAGTCAACACGGGATAAGTACCGCTCGCGCCACCGTCAACGCCGACCGTTTGACTGCGAAAACCCCCGGCCGGTTTAACAACGACGGCGGGCAATTAGTGGCACAGGAAATCCACCTCACGACGCCGGATATCTCTAACCTGAAAGGAAAAATTAACCAGACCGGTACCGGTGAACTGACGCTTAACACTCGCATGCTGAATAACCGTGAAGGGACAGTGTTCAATCAAGGGAAACGGTTGATCCTCACCACAGACCAGCTTGACAACCATCAGGGCAACATTGCCAGTCAGGGCGAGGACCTGCATCTCACTGCGCGTCACGCAGATAACACTCAGGGCACAGTGCAACTGGCGGGCAACGGGAAATTGTCACTCAACAGTCAACGCTGGCTGGGTGATAAGGGCAAACTGCTCACCAACGGCGCCCTGACGATACAAGCCGGTGAACTGCAACTGAACCACGCTGAAACGCAGGCCGGGCAGATTACTATCAATGCGGACACCCTGAGCCATCAAAACGGGCTGATGCAACAACGTGGCAAAGATACGCTATCTCTGACGGTGAACACCCTAAATAACCAGAACGGCACCCTTGCCGGCAACGGTAACCTGAACCTTAAGGCAACGACCATCGATAATCGTCACGGCAACCTCGTGGCTGCCGACAAGGGCTCGCTGACACTGACGGTCAAAGACACGCTGGACAATCAGGCGGGCCGGCTGGAAGCGGGCAATGCGCTCCGGCTCAGCGCCGCCCAACTGGATAATCGCCGGGGTAGCCTTGTTGCCACCGGGGACAGCGCCACCCTGACCATTGGCAAAGCCATTCAAAACGCTAACGGCCATCTTGAAGCCAAAACCCGACTGACCACGACCAGCCAGACACTGGATAACACGCAGGGGGTGTTGCTGGCGCAGCATATCAACAGCCAGACTACCGGCCAGCCCTTCATCAATACGGCGGGACAGGTGATAGCCGAGGACACTCTGACCTTAAACAGTGGTGAACTGGATAACACGGCGGGGCGGTTACAATCCGGCTGCGAGATGGCCGTTGATACCCACGGGCATGGATTCACCAATACCCGCCATGCCGACCAAAAAGCGGGCCGGTTGTTAAGCGGCGGGCAGTTAACCCTGCGTACCGGCGACATCGATAACACTGGCGGCATGATAGCTGCGGACGGCAAAACGACGCTGACCAGCAGCACGCTCAATAATACTCAGGGCCAGATAGCCGGAAATGGCGGGCTGGACATTCACAGTCAGCAACTCACTAACCGCAACGGGACCTTACAATCCGCAGACGCCCTGAATCTGGATACCGACGGCCAGTTACTGGATAACCAGCAGGGCCAGATTCTCGGCGAGGGCAAAACCACCGTCACCAGCGGCCCGCTGGACAATCGCCACGGTCATCTGCAAGGCGGACAGTTGGTTATCGACACCCGACAGGCGCAGACGGATAACCGGGACGGCAAATTGTTGTCGGCCGGTACGTTCAACCTGAAAACCCAGCGGCTCGACAATCGTCACGGGCAGGTGCAAGCCGTGGGCGATACCGCTCTTAATGTTGAAACCCAAACCGATAACACCGGCGGCCTTATCCGTGGTGGTCAGAAATTGACCTTGAGTACCGCTCACCTGATTAATCGCGACACGGCGCAGACGGATAAAGGACTGGAAGCGCAAAACCTGACGGTCAACGCCCAACAGGCGGATAACAGTCAGGGGGCTTTACGGGCGGCTAACCGCCTGCAAGCAAACATCAGCCAGACCTTGAATAATATTCAGGGACTGGTCTCCGCCGGCAAACAGCTCACTATCAACAGCGAAGCTCAGCAACCGCATCTGAGGATTAACAACCAACAGGGCACCTTGATTGCCGGGAAACAGGTGGATATTAACGCCGAAGCTCTCAGCGGTGACGGCCAACTGTTATCGCAGGGCGATATGGCGGTTGCTTTAACCGAGGATTTTCACCATACCGGCAACACCGCGGCCAATGGCAATCTGACCCTGAAAACCACCGGCAATCTCCGCAATGACCGCCAGATAAAAGCCGGTCAGGCGCTGCATCTTGACGCCCACAATCTCACCAACAGCGCCGCCGGTGAAATCAGCGCCGGGCAAACGCAAATCCAGGTCCGCGATACGCTGAACAATACCGGACTGATTGACGGCGGTTTGACCCATCTCACGGCCAACACCCTGAACAATACCGGCACCGGGCGCATTTACGGCGACCAGCTTGCCCTCCAGACGGGAACCTTGAATAACAGCGCACAGGACGGCAAAGCCGCCGTGATTGCCGCGCGGGACCGACTGGATATCGGCACCGAAACACTGAATAACAGTCACCATGCCCAAATTTACAGCGTAGGCGATATGCATATCGGCGGCCAATTGGACAACAGCCTGACAGCCACCGGTCAGGCGCGTGAGCTCAATAACCACGCCGCGACAATTGAGGCCGGGAAAAACCTGAAAATTCAGGCCGACCAGATTAACAACACCAACGCCGGTCTGGTGACTCAGGTCGTCGAAACGGAAAAATCGCAACATCACGACGCGGTATTGAGCGGCCAGACCACCCGCTATGACTGGTCGCAGGTGGACACTTCCCGCCACAACAAATATGGCGTGCACGATGCCATCATGCCGGACGGCAGCCGCAGTAATGACTTTTACGAATATCAGTACACCCGCACCGTGAATGAAACGCAGGTCAAACAGAGTGACCCGGGTAAAATTCTGGCGGGCGGCAATATCACGCTCAACAGTGCGCAGGTCACCAATCACGACAGCCAAATTGTCGCCGGCGGCGAGCTGAACGGCGAAATCGGTGAACTGCACAATATAGCGACTCAGGGCGAACGTATCACCACCGATAAAGGTCGCCAGACTCACTGGTATGCGAAAAAGAAACGACTTAAGCCCAGATTCCGCGGCACTAAAACCTCGCAGGGGAAAAGCCGCAGTGGTTATCACCCTGCCCCGGTGATAGAAACGATTGACCTGAAAACGCTGGCCTGGCAGGACCATACCCGTCCACAGAACACCGATATCACGATTACGGACCGACAGACCGGTCAGATACACGATGCCCCCACGGCGGTCAAACCGGTGAGCGGGATAAACGACCAGCCGCTGGTCTTGCCCCCCGGCCAGCCATTTGAACTGAGTTTGCCCCCGGAAACGGTGAAAGGGCAAACAATCGACCCGGCGATACGCGTAGTGACCCCCAATACCCGCCTGCCGGATAACAGCCTGTATACGGTGCAACCGGGCAGTGACAGCCACTATCTGGTCGAAACCGACCCGAAATTTACCCAGTATAAACAGTGGCTGGGTTCGGATTACATGCGGCAACAGTTAACGCACGACCCGGCGCTGGTTCACAAACGCCTGGGCGATGGGTTCTATGAACAGCGACTGGTGCGGGACCAGATTACCCAACTGACCGGCCGGCGCTATCTGACCGGCTACAACAACGATGAAGAGCAGTTTAAAGCGCTGATGGATGCCGGTATTACCTTTGGCAAACAGCAACAGTTAACGCCGGGCGTCGCCTTAAGTCCGGCGCAGATGGCATTGCTGACTTCGGATATTATCTGGCTGACTAACCAAACCGTGACCTTGCCGGATGGGACTACTGAGGTGGTCACCGTGCCGCAGGTGTATGCGCGTGTCCGTCAGGGCGACCTGAGCAGTGATGGCGCCTTGCTGGCCGGCAATACCGTGGCGCTCAACAATCAGGGCGATATTACCAACAGCGGTACGATTAGCGGGCGTGACGTCACCCAACTGACCGCCAACAATCTGACCAACAGCGGCTTTATTCGCGGCGGCAAAGTGGATGTGACGGCCCAACAGACGCTCACCAACCGGGGCGGGCAGATTCAGGGGGATGACCGGGTAGCTTTGACAGGTCGCGATATCACCAGTGCATCAACTGTGCGCGGGGATGAGGCTAACCGCTGGCTGGACCGTCCGGCAGGGATTTATGTGCAGAACGATAAAGGTACCTTATCGCTGAGCGCCATCAACAATGTGCAATTAACCGCCAGTGAGGTGAAGAATGCCGGTAAAGACGGTCGCGCCGAGATAACCGCCGGCCATAACCTGACGCTGGACACCTTAAGCACCCACCGTACAGAGCAGGGGAATTGGGGGAAAGATAACTATCGCCATCTGACCCAACAACAGGATATCGGCAGCCAGATAACCGGCACCGGTGATGTGACCCTGCAAGCCGGGCAGGATTTGACCGCCACCGCCGCCCACGTCAATGCCGGTCAACAACTGACGGCACAGGCCGGGCATAACCTGACGCTGACAACCGGTACCGCCGCATCCGACTTAGTGGAGCACAGTAAACAGACCAGCAAAGGCTGGCTGTCGAAGTCGTCGGTGGAAACCCACGATGAAGTGCATGACCGGCAGGCGCTCAGTACCACATTTAGCGGCGATAAAGTGACTTTACAGGCCGGTAAAGACCTGAATATCCGCGGCAGCAATGTGGCGGGCACGCAGGATGTCAGCCTGAACGCCGGTCATCAGCTTACCGTCGCCACCGCCGCAGAATCTCACGGTGAAACCCATTTTCGGCAGGAGAAAAAATCGGGCCTGATGGGCACGGGCGGGATTGGTTTTACCGTTGGCAAAGCCAGCCAGAAAGTCACCACCGACAGCGACAGCCAGCTGAGTAAAGGCAGCACGGTCGGCAGCAGTCAGGGCAATGTGACGCTCAACGCAGGGGAACAGCTCCGGGTTCACGGCAGTGAGGTGATTGCCGGTAAAGACCTGACGCTGACCGGTCAACAGGTCACGGTCACCAGTGCGGAAAACCGCAATCACACCACAACAAAAACCGAACAAAAACAGAGCGGCTTAACCGTGGCGCTGAGCGGCGCCGCCGGGGGTGCCATCAACACGGCCGTGCAAACGGCCCATGAAGCGCAACAGACTGCCGACCCGCGCCTGAAAGCCTTGCAAAACACCAAAGCCGCCCTCAGCGGAGTGCAAGCGACGCAGGCTGCCCGACTGGCCGAAGCCCAGGGCAGTGACAACCGCAGCAATAACAATCTGGCCGGGGTGAGCCTGTCCTACGGTCGCCAGTCTGCTCGTTCAGAACAGCAGTCCCGTCAGACCACCCAACAGGGCAGCCATCTCACTGCCGGGGATAATCTCACGATAACGGCGCACGGTGGCGATAAAGGGACATCCGGTCCGAACGGCGATATCCGTATTCAGGGCAGCCAGTTACAGGCGGGCAAAGACCTGCAACTCAATGCGAGTCGGGATATTACGCTCTCGTCCAGCCAGAACACCGAACAGACCGCCGGCAAGAACAGCAGCCACGGCAGCTCGCTGGGCGTGGGCCTGACCGCCGGACCCGGGGGCACCGGTCTGAACGTCTCGGCCAATGTCAGCCGGGGTAACGGCCGTGAAAACGGCAACAGCGTCAGCCACCATAACACCACGTTACAGGCGGGACAGACCGTTGAGCTGAACAGCGGCCGGGATACGACGTTAAAAGGGGCACAGGTGAAGGGAGAGCAAATTACCGCCGAGGTAAAACGCCATCTGTCATTGAGCAGTGAACAAGACAGTCAGCGCTATGACAGCCGACAACAGAATGCCAGCGCCGGCGTCAGTGCCACCGTAGGCCCGCTCACCAACGGTACAGCAAGCCTCAATGCCAGCCGCAACAAACTGCACAGCAATTACGATTCAGTGCAGGAGCAAACCGGGCTGTTTGCTGGTAAAGGCGGTTATCAGGTTAACGTCGGCGACCACACCCAATTGGACGGTGCGGTGATAGCGAGTCAAGCCAATAAAGCCAAAAACACCCTCAACACCGGGACACTAGGCTTCAAGGATATTCACAATAAAGCGGACTTTAGCGTTGAGCAGCAGAGTGCGGGCGTCAGCCTTGGTCAGCCAACCACCGGTCAGGTGCTGAATAATCTGGCGGTCAATGCGCTGACGGGGGCCCATAATCAGGGCCATGACAGCAGTACCACGCATGCCGCCGTCAGTGACGGCAACCTGATTATCCGAGATAAGGACCACCAAACGCAGGATACCGCGAACTTAAGTCGCGATACCGATAACGCCGCCAATGTCCTGAGTCCGATATTTGATAAGGAAAAAGAACAGCAGCGGCTGAAACAGGCGCAACTGATTGGCGAACTCAGCGCCCAGATGACCGAGATAGCCGGGACGGAAGGGAAAATTATCGCCACAAAAGCGGCGAAAGCGAAACTCAATCATATCAGTGAACAGGATCAAGCCGATGCCAGAGAAAAGTTGGTTAACCGGGGCAATCAACACCCGACTTCGGCGGATATCAACCAACAAATCTATGACACTGCCTACACGCAGGCACTGAATGACTCCGGCCTGGGGACCGGCGGCAAATATCAAAAAGCGTTACAGGCGGCTACGGCAGCGATTCAGGGACTGGCGGGGAACAATCTCGGTCAGGCGCTGGCCGGCGGTGCTTCGCCGTATCTGGCTGGCGTGATTAAAGAACTGACTACTGACCCACAAACCCATCAGGTGGATATCGCCGCCAACACGCTGGCCCATGCGATTTTGGGCGCCGTGGCGGCGGAGGTGAGCGGTAATAATGCTCTGGCGGGAGCAGCCGGGGCCGCTTCCGGTGAACTGGCGGCTCAAGTACTGATTAAGCAGCTTTACGGCGACAAGGCAAAAGTCAGTGAGTTAACGGAGGAGCAGAAACAGACTGTCAGCACCCTTTCTACCCTGGCGGCCGGGCTGGCCGGCGGCATTGCCGGTGACTCTACCGGGAGCGCCGTTACCGGGGCACAGGCCGGGAAGAATGCGGTCGATAATAATCACTTAAGCGTTGACCAGAATCGTTCAAGGAGCGAGGAACTGGTCAACTGTCAGGGAGATAGTAGTTGCCGTACGACTGTCAGGGACAAGTATCGCCAAGAATACGATAAGGTTCAGGCACGAATAACAAGCTGTACCGGTGCAGAGCAATGTGTCGCGGTTGCCAAAGAGTTGCGGGCATTACAGGGTGATTACAGTGCCCGGATGAGCGAAATTCAGGAAAAAGCCAGAATGCAGGGACTGGATTCCCTCACGCCGGCAGAAGTGCGGGAATGGGCTGATTTACGGGGTGCGATGTCAAATATTGATGCCTCCCGCAATTTAGTGCTCCATCGTGCTCAAGTCACCGGCGGCTCAGAAGAAACTACCCAGGAAATCGTGAAGATTATGGGGCAGACGGGGATTGCGGCGTCTGCGGGAGTGGCCGGAGGGATCAGTAAAGCTGGAGCAAAAGGCCGCGGGGATGTCGGAAAAGGCAAACAACCATATCAACCGAATCAGGGGGCTGTAGGGAATATGAATGAATTCTTTAAACAGAAAGGATTTGGTAACCAAGCGAAAGGAAACTCACAAAAAACTAGTAAGATCTACCAAGGACAGAGTGTCTACAAAGCATCAAATGATATAAGTGATAATATCCGTACAGGCGATCAATTCTATTTAGATGGCCGTCATAAGAACCACTTGGAAGTTTTTGATAAGAGAGGAAACTTTATTCATGTGTTGAATTTGGATGGTTCGATTAATTTAGATAAAACTAAGGCAGCAGCAGCTGAAGGAAGGAGACTCCCAAAATGATTAAAGATCTTTTCTTTGAAATGTTAAATGATAGTTATCATCAACTTTCGAAAGAAATCTCTGAAAGTAATGTCACTGATAACTTATTAATTGATTATGAAAGTGATTTAAATGAAATGTTTTTTCTGGATATGCATAGGCTAAAAGAGGCAATTTGTTTATTACAAAAAGCACAGCTTATTGATGATAAAATTACCATGCAAGCCGCATTAGTTTACATTAGAGTGCATTCAATGAGATTGTCTGGTTTTTTTGAGGATATAAAAGATGATTCTGATACTTTCTTAAAAAATTCAGAGTGGCCGAATATACCAGAAAATTATCAGGTGCCTGAGCATTATAACTATCCTAATAAGTAAAGTAGAAATCCTAGCCATTGTGAACTATACCCCAAAATGTTGGGCAACCATCTAGCTCTAAAGGTGAAGTTCATTACGCCGGACAAAATGGCTTATCGGGCTGAAAAGTCGCGTCGGGGTGTTATTGGCCGGGAGTCAAACCGTACAGGGAAAAACAGGTTGTAACTGACTGAGTACCATAGAAAAAATCGGTGTTCGGCGGTCAACTTCGCAATGGAATGCGTTGTTATTGAGAATAACTACCTAAGTGTTAACCAGCTTGATAACTTTGCTCAGAGAGCCAGAAAATGTGAGGGAGAAAGTTGTAGGCAAGTCATTAAAGATATGGTCAATACTAATGTCCAGCAACAGGAGGAAATCAAGGAGGTTTGTTCTCGCTCTCCTGAACAATGCCAGCAGAAATATGGTTATCTTGTTGAACAATGGAATGTATTTGATAGGACCATTAGGCATATGGCCAAAGATGATACTTTACCGAATGAATTTAAAGGTTATCTGTCAGCAACTTATACATTGGGAATGGAAGCAGAAGGAACTGTAGCTCAGCAAAAATGGACAAAACGCTTTGAGTCGATGGGATTTGATAAAGAGACCGCAGGGATGATGGCAATGACTCTTCCAGCATTGACTAATGGTAAAGGAACTAAACAATCTGTTGGAGCAACTAAAAGTAATGTATCTATTAACCAAGGACAACAGAATAAACATATACCTGGTACAAATGAGTATAAGATAGCTTCAGATGCAGGTTTAAATAAAAGTATCATCACTGTTCCTCCACAAACATTGCTTCAGAAGATAGGAAGTGGACAACAGATTGGGAATATTCCTATTGGAACTCCTGGTTCAAAAGAACGAATTAATTATGGACATGTGATAGGGAATTACATAGATCCGCAAACAGGAGTTTCTATGCCTACAACTAATGGGATTGTACATTATAGTAAAAGTGGTGTTCACATTGTCCCAGCGAGACCATAAGTGGTGCAAAACAGGAGATTTTATGCGTAATAATACTGACTTATCTAGTTATTTAAAATTATCAATACAAAGAGCTTTGCTTGGTAACATAACCCCTAATGTGAGATGTGTGATTGCTATGCTGAACAATAAAAATATTCATCTGTTTTTTTATTATGATGGTGAATTCACTGAATATAACAAAGAGATTGCATCAGAAATTGAAACTGAGGTCATAGCAGATTTTGAAGGTGATTTTACTATCAACACCCATATGGAACGTCTCGATTATCCCCAGCCAATAAAAATTGGCAATGGATATTGTGTGTATTTAAGAAAAGAAAAACTGTAAAGCTGTTCTCCTGACCACCGTGAATGGCCTCAATCGGGTTCGGTGTCAAACTTCGCGACAGAGAAAAAAGTTGTTGTCGAGAATAACCATTTAAGCGTTGACCAGAATCGTTCAAGGAGCGAAGAACTGGTCAACTGTCAGGGAGATAGCAGTTGCCATACGACAGTCGGGATAAATATCGGCAGGAATATGACCAGGTTCAGGCACGAATAACAAGCTGTACCGGTACAGAGCAATGCGTTGCTGTTGCTAAAGAGCTGCGAGCATTACAGGGTGATTACAGTGCCCGGATGAGTGAAATTCAGGAAAAAGCCAGAATGCAGGGACTGGATTCCCTCACACCGGCAGAAGTGCGGGAATGGGCTGATAACTGTATCAACCGAATTAGGGAGCTGTAGGGAATATGAATGAATTTCTTACTCAACTCGGTTTTGGTACTCAAATAAGAAATAGTACATAAAAAACCAGTCAAATATATCAGGGTCAGAGTGTTTATAAAGCCAATAACAATATTGGGAAAGTAATTGAAAGGTGATCGATCATACCTTGATAGTCAACATAAAAACCATCTTGAGGTTTTTGATAACAAAGGGAAATTTAAGGCTACCTTAAACTTAGATGGTAAGGTAAACCAGACCAAAACTAATGCTGCTATTTAAGGAAGGAAATTATAAATGTCTATGCGTAGAATAGCGTTGAGCAATAAAAAACTGCGTGGTATACCTCGTAGACTACGCTCATTGAAAATATGGTCCGAGTCATATAGAACCTATTTTCCTGTTATCACTGAAAATGATTATTCTTACGGTTATTGGAATGTCAAAATTCCGGTGCATTCAGCATTGGTACAAGGAAAGCAGACTAACAAAAATATTCAATCTATTTGTGCTCAAGATTTGATAGATGCGGCTTATAACATTTATAAGGCGAAGCCAGACAACGAAAATGATATAAGAATTACTTGCTCCATTGTATTGCCTGATATGTTTTCAAGTGAATTATGTATATTCACATCTGAGGAATATTTCAATGAACATACGCGTAATGGATATGGTCGGTTTGGTAAAATAACTTTATTAAGTGAGCGGAGTTTATGCAAAGAATGGAACTTACGATTACCTGATGGTTTTTCAGAGCTAGGTATTCTTAGAATAAATGAAGATGACGAGGGAAAGTCTTATTATTCTGAATGCTGGTATATTGGTGAAGTTAACTATACCCAATGGATTTCAAGATGCATCGCGACGGCAAGGGAGCGAATCCCCGGGAGCATAGATAACTATGTGACCGGGGTGAGCGAGTGCAGCCAACAAAGAGGCAACTTGAAAGATGACGGGTATAAATATAAGAATTTGGCGGATTAGATTAATAAGTACAATTTTTTGTAAAGATAGATCATTTGACTCCCAATAAGTTACAGTGGGAGTCAAATAATCTTTCTGGTTCTTCGTTGTATAAGAATATTATAATCTTAACGCTTGATTATTAAATACTGGGTTAGATTGAATATGGATTCTCTGTAAATGCCGTTCTGATTTAGAAGTAAATCCTTCACGTCCATGTAACAGAGAGAAATTATCCACAATTACCAGATCGCCTTTTTTCCATGCATGAGCATATAAATGGCGTTTATCATATAATATTTTGATAAAATCTTGCTGAAATTTCTCTACTTGATCAGGGCTGATATTATGGTATTCAATAGCATGTTTATTCAGGAATTTTTCTCCATCTATTGCTGGCTCATTATATCTGATAACGTATCCGTTTTTGTCCGGGTGTTCTTCCAGTAAAGGAGAGTGAACTTCCCCACCATAATGAGTGACTTTATTAATGCGATAAGTAATAGATATATTTTTCCATTGTTCTAATTGCTGTTGAGTAGCATTGGCAACAACACGACGAGTATTAACAAAGGTTGTCCTGCCCCCTTGGTCGCTTTCAGGCGCGTGGGCACAATGGAACATAATAAATTCGGGAATTGTCGGTTTATACATGCCATCCCAGTGCAGCGGCATATAGCTGTTATCAAAAACGTGATCGGTAGCATCTTGGTGTTCACGAACATCCAAAATAGCACCAAACGGCCACATCATTATTTCTCCCCAATTACGGGCATATTCTTCATATTCTTTGTGATCAGATAAGTCAGATTTGAAACCACGTAATATAAGCAGATGGTATTTTCTAGTGAGTTCTTTCAGTTGTTCCACTGATAATGTATTAATATGTTGATCGGAATGTTGAGGCGTAATTTCTAAACCAAAAGGGGTTATCTCTTCTGTCTGAAAGTTATTTAATGCTGTCATCGTTATTTTCCTTTAGATTATAATTTCTCTTTAAATCACATAGTGACTGGGTTTTCCATGAATATCGACTAGTTTTCCACCCATCATCTGGACTTCTTTGTGTTTCATCAGTATGAATTGTCCATTTACATTGGCTGCGACACCGTGCCAAGGGGTTAACCAATCATCCCGGGTCGGCATCATATGAATACCAAATTTAATACTATTTGCTGGCTGAGGATGAATAGATAAACGTATGGCATTTGGAAAATGGGTATCTAATAAACTTCCCCATGCCCAACTTCGTTGAATAACACCAATAGCCCTTTGTTTGGCATCTTTTTGTAGGGCATTGTTTGATCCGGTATAGCCGGGTAATAAGCTGTCTTCATACAAGAAACGGGTGACTGCACGATATAATTGTAATCCATCGCTATTTTGCAACAGTTCGTCTTTGATAGATTCTTCCGAGCGGGCATAATGTTTGACTAACATCTGTCGCTGTAAATTGAAGTCGTCACTATGTTCGCAGAGTTCTTTATCGTCATTAAGGTTAAATGTACTTAAGTTGATAGCACCCACTTCATGAAGTAATTGTTTAATATCTTCATGATATTGGCTGATAATATTATCACTTACGCGAATGAGATCACCAAAAACATGTCCATCAGAGCAAATAATAATACGGGCGCCAGGAGGGTAATAAAGCTGAATACGTTGGCAGAGAGAATTAAGAAAAATTAAAGATAAGCGTTCTGCCATATCCGGAGCAGTACCAAGCACTTTATTTCTGTTTGGTGACTTGGTTGGGAATGCGGGTAAAATGAATTCGATAGGTTTTTTATTCCTGATAAAGTATTCAATTCTAGGTAATTGTACAGATTTAATAATCTCTTCTTCTTTAGTAGAGTCTCTCCCTGGATCAGTTAGGCGCCTGCGATATTGCAATAATTCGCGCAGAATCTGCATAGAAATATTATTAAAGGAAACATTCTCAGATGTAATATTATTAGCGGTGACACTTTGCATAATTATGGTTTCTCATACTTATTGTAAATATCCATTCTTTGATTTCTTTAGAAATAGATAAACAGCGGTTTTACTAATTGGTATAGGCGAAGTGTAAGATAATGCAATTAAAAGTTGATATAATATTTAAGAATATATAATAATTTATTTGGTAATAAACAATATGTTTGAATG
>NZ_JAZGJN010000206.1:0-21564 GCF_038085095.1 Photorhabdus sp. P32
TATACCTAATAGATTTTGAGTTGCAGCGTGGCGGCAAGGGAGTGAATCCCCGGGAGCATAGCGAACTATGCGACCGGGATGAGTGAGCGCAGCCAACAAAGAGGCAACTTGAAAGATAACGGGTATATCAGTGGAAGGTTGGCGCTGCATTATTCACCTATATTAACCAGATATTAGCCAGTTGTTTTCGATTAAAGCAATATGCTGAACTCTTCATCAGTAAGCTAACAGGTTTGCGTAATCAATTAAAATCAATAAAGAACGGAAACTGACTTGTCTATTAATGGCTTTAGGCTGTATTGTGTAATCCAATTGGATAATCTGTACGTTTGAGTTAAGAAAGGTATGAAAATGGACAACGTAAATAAGCCGTCATTCCACAATGTGCTGGAGTTTGTACGTATGTTTCGTCGTAAGAATAAGTTACAGCGCGAAATCGCAGACAATGAAAAGAAAATACGTGATAACCAGAAACGTGTTTTATTACTTGATAACTTGAGCGAATACATCAAGCCCGGTATGTCAATTGAGGATATTCAGAGCATCATTATGAATATGAGAAGTGATTATGAAGACCGTATAGATGATCACATAATTAAAAATGCGGATCTTTCTAAAGAGCGTCGTGAATTGTCTAAAAAGCTTAAAGCAATGGGTGAACTTAAATAGCATCATTAGATAACCACGCATTTATGCGTGGTTATTTTTACCGACTATGCAGTAACCCAATCAGGTTTAAGTTCTGGATCAACTAAGGTATAAATCTGCTGATATGAAGATTCTTCTTCTGCCATAGTTGCCAGTTGATGTGCAACATCTTGACGACTAACTGCGCCATGAATCTCATGCTGATACCTTTGGCAATGGCCTGTTCCCGGTCTATCTGTTAATCCACCTGGGCGAATAATCGTATAATTCAAAGAACTTGTCTGAAGGTAGCTTTCTGCCATTGATTTATGCCTGACAGATTGGCCAAACAGTGATTTAGCTCTGGGTGACAGGGTTTTCCAGCCTTCGCCACAACCTATTGAGGTAACGAGTAACATACGTGTTATTCCAGTTTTCTCAATGGTATCAATTATAGTCATATTGCCAGGGAGATCTGAATCAATTCCACCAATAGTAGAAAAGACGATTGCTTCTGAGCTCACATGTTGTACCGCTTTTTCAACATCTTCAGCATTACAGGCATCACCTTGTATCACTTTGACACCTAAAGCACTCAGCTCAGTAGCCTGCTCAGAATTACGGATAAGCGCAATTACGGGACGTTTTTGTTGCAGTGCGACAGTCGCGAGATGACGTCCAACGCCACTACCTGCACCAAAAATAAGCCACGGTTTCATAGGTTATTCTCCTGGTTAAATAATATACCCGTTATCTTTCAAGTTGCCTCTTTGTTGGCTGCACTCACTCACCCCGGTCACATAGTTAGCTATGTGACCGGGGATTCGCTCCTTTGCCGTCACAATGCATCTTGAAATCCATAGGGTATAGATCGAATGATAATTAATTGAACAGAGTAACAGGGATAGCCGTTTAAACTACCCCTTATGTAGGTAGAATAAAATTGACGATAAGTATTTTTGTGGGGTTAATAGCAAAAAAAATGGCTCCCCAAAAAGAGCCATTCTGCTAATATTAAACAATGTTATTTATTTGAAGGATTGCGGTTTAGCCATTGGTGAAGTAGCCGCATTAGTCGCTGAATGGCCCCCAGCTCCTCCTTTCCCTTCAAAATGAGAAAAAGGCCGTTGCCATTCGCTGATAACAATCGGTTTTTCAATCATCTCAGGGGCTGGCGCTTTTGTCATCGGCGCATAAGCATGATGAACTTTGATTATAATAGCGACAGGCTGTTTAACCATTTCATCTTTACTCTCTTCAACAATCATCACTGTTGTAATTTCTTCAGGAACAACAATGTTTGCTTCAGGTTGCTGTTCAAGTTCAGGGGCAATTGGCGTTATTGCAACAAGTTCAATAACTGACGGCTCTTCCTGCACTGATTCAGTTTGCTGTAGAACAATGTCATTTCGTTCTGTAATGCCTGTTTCAGGTTTGATGTCGTCTTGGTGAATTTCCAGCGTTTCCGCTACCTTAGGCGATTCAGTGATGGTCTGTTCAGATTCTGCAACAACGGTGATTGCAGGTACTGTTTCTGCTGCTATTGCTGGCAATACCTCATATTGCTGTTCTTGTTGTTCGATCATGGAAATTTCCTCAGGAATTTCTATGGAAATCGGAACCACGGGATAGCGAACCCAAACTTTACCGGAAGCCATTTCGGGTGATGCGACCGCCATAGATAATGGCATCGGTGATTGAAGTAGATTTCTTTCATCGCGGTAACGACGGCGGCGTTGACCACTAACGCGCAAATGACGAGGTGAACGACGAGAGCGGCGTGGCATAACATTATCTTGTTGCTCTTTATTTTCAGTCAGTTGTTGTGGCTGAACTGTTTCTACAGGTATTTCAACAGGTGCTGGTAATTGCTCTTCTGTAACAACAGGGATTGGCAGTGAAGCGACCGTTGTAATTTCTTTCACTTCATCTATGATGCGAATTTTTTGTTCAAGTTGACGGCGTTGACGACGTGGGGCAGCGGGCAGACGCTCTTCAACCTCATTTTCAATGATTTCTGGCTTCTGGGTTTCAAGTTGCTGTTGACGCTTTTCTTCCTGACGACGGCGTTGACGTTCTGCACGTTGCTCGCGACGTTGCTGCTGTTGGGCTTCACGAGCAGCAGGATCTATCGTCACGTTGTTATCTTGAAAGCTATTTTTCTGTTGAGTATTACGATTTTTCCGTTGTTCGTCACGATCACGGTTATTACGTTGCTCATCACGCAGATTATTATCATCACGATCCTTACGTGAATTTTGGCGACGTTGGTTGCGTCGTTCAGAAGAGCGACGGTTATCATGACTGGATAATTTGTTCTCTTTTTTCTGTGCCGGTTTTTCTTCTTCTGCGCTGAACATTTTTTTCAAAGCAGTCAAGAAGCGGCGTAAGAGACTAGGTTGTTCCGTTATAGTCTGAGCAGGGCGGTTAGGCTTTTTCTCTTTTGCTTTATGTGATGGTTGCTGTGCTGGCGTATCGGTTGGCAAAGCAAAGGCAGAAATAGCGGGCTGCTCAGGACGCTTACGTTCAGGTTGGACATCTTCTTGAGGATTTGTCGCTCCAGTTTCATGAAATTGAGGAAGCAGGTAACTCAGCGTAGAAATTTCCTCACCCTTACGCACACGTAGAACAGAGAAGTGAGGCGTCTGCATTTGATCGTTAGGCACGATCACCACGCCGACATCTCCTTGACGGCGCTCAATTGCACTGACTGCCTGGCGTTTTTCGTTGAGTAAATATGAAGCGATTTGTACTGGAACAATAGCATGTACTTGATGCGTGTTCTCTTTCAGTGCCTCTTCTTCAATCAGACGTAAAATGGATAGCGACAGGGATTCGTTATCACGAATAGTCCCAGTACCGCTACAACGCGGGCAAACGTGGTGGCTAGATTCACCTAGCGATGGACTCAGGCGCTGACGGGACATTTCCAGTAGGCCAAAGCGGGAAATACGGCCAATTTGAATACGAGCACGATCCTGACGAACCGCATCACGTAGGCGGTTTTCCACTTCACGTTGATGGCGTACTGGCGTCATATCAATGAAATCAATGACAATCAAACCACCGAGGTCTCGCAGGCGTAACTGACGAGCAATTTCATCCGCTGCTTCAAGGTTGGTATTAAAAGCTGTCTCTTCAATATCTCCTCCGCGTGTTGCACGGGAAGAGTTAATATCGATCGCGGTTAATGCTTCTGTGGTATCAATAACTACAGCACCGCCTGATGGCAGGCGAACTTCACGCTGAAATGCAGATTCGATCTGTGATTCAATCTGATAATGGCTGAACAGAGGAACTTCACCACTATACAATTTAATTTTACTGGTGAAATCTGGGCGGCCAAGTGCGGTGATATGTTGCCGTGCCAGATCGAGAACCTTAGGATTATCGATTAGGATTTCACCGATGTCTGGGCGCAAATAGTCGCGGAAAGCGCGGACGATAACATTACTTTCTTGATGGATTAAAAATGGCGCAGAGCGGTTTTCGGCAGCTTTTTTGATAGCCTCCCAGTGTTTAAGGCGGAATGACAAATCCCACTGTAGTGCTTCTGCGGATTTACCGACGCCCGCAGTGCGGACGATCAGTCCCATTCCTTCCGGCACTTCTAACGATGCCAACGCTTCTTTCAGTTCTGTGCGGTCATCTCCTTCGATACGGCGGGAAATACCGCCAGCTCGAGGGTTATTCGGCATTAATACCAGATAACTGCCCGCCAGACTGATAAAGGTGGTTAAGGCGGCCCCTTTATTACCACGTTCTTCTTTATCGACTTGAACGATAACTTCCTGGCCTTCCCTGAGAACATCTTTGATATTAGGGCGACCATGAGGGTGGTAGTTATTGGGGAAGTATTCGCGAGCTATTTCTTTAATAGGAAGGAAACCATGCCGCTCAGCGCCATAGTCAACAAAAGCGGCTTCCAAACTAGGTTCAATTCGGGTGATTTTACCTTTGTAGATATTTGCTTTTTTTTGCTCGTGTCCTGGGCTTTCGATATCCAAATCATAAAGACGTTGCCCGTCAACCAGAGCAACACGCAACTCTTCTTGCTGAGTTGCGTTGATTAGCATTCTTTTCATTGTAACTTACTCATTATTTTTTACATTAGTTATAGAGCTACGGGCAAATATAGATGAGCGACTGGTAACCGATGGTCTCGTGTCTTTTACAAATCCGCCAACCTCCCGGTTGTCGTTTGTATAGAGACGCATATTTTCGGCAGGTCTGAATTTTCACTTAGAAAACAGTACCCTTTTCTAGGAATAATCTGCAAATATAAATGAAGCGGATTGAACCCAATTCCAGTAATCTGCTACCCGTAGCCCGCTAATTATTTGATTTCCCAGTACGTCTTACGCCATTGCTGCGTTTTTGTGCAATCAAATAAAGAACAAACGTTTAACTTCGCCATTCAGGATTAAAAAACTGATGGTGGCTACGTATTATTCCATTGCTGTTGGGGTGATAGCAAGGTGACTTTATGTCTTTAAGCGGTTTTTCTGATGAAATAGGAAGAAATAGTTAATATTTAATCTTTATCTTAAAGTAGGAAAGGTAACAGCCAGAAAGTATGCGTAATTTTTACACATATTTAAAAATGAGTAGCACTCTGCTTGAGTGATAATTAAAATTGCTATCATGAAAACGAATAATCAAATTGTACAATTTGTCACTATTGATGACGATGAGGCCGGACAGCGTGTTGATAATTTTTTATTAGCGCGTTTGAAAGGGGTTCCTAAAAGCATGATTTACCGGATTGTGCGTAAAGGTGAGGTCCGGGTAAACAAAGGTAGGATAAAGCCTGAATATAAGTTGTCTGCGGGAGATGTCGTCAGAATTCCGCCGGTTCGGGTTGCAGAACGGCAAGAGGCGCCAGTTTCAGCTAAACTGGATAAAGTCGCTGCATTAGGTGACTGTATCTTATACGAAGATGACCATATTCTGGTGCTCAATAAACCTTCTGGTACGGCCGTTCATGGCGGCAGTGGCTTAAGTTTTGGTGTTATTGAAGGGTTACGGGTTTTGCGTCCGGAAGCAAAATTCCTCGAATTGGCGCATCGTTTGGATCGTGATACCTCTGGAATTCTGTTAATTGCTAAAAAGCGCTCAACTTTGCGAGCTTTGCACGAGCAATTACGACTTAAACAGATGCAGAAAGATTATTTGGCTTTAGTACGAGGACAATGGCAATCAAATTGTAAAGTTGTTCAGGCGCCATTGCTGAAAAATATTCTACAAAGTGGTGAGCGGATTGTTAAAGTAAGCAGTGAAGGTAAGCCTTCGGAAACACGTTTTAAAGTAGAAGAGCGTTTTACTAATGCAACGTTAGTGAAAGCTAGCCCAGTAACAGGTCGGACTCATCAAATCCGTGTTCATGCTCAATATGCTGGGCATCCGATCGCTTTTGATGATCGTTATGGCGATAAAGTTTTTGATTCGCAATTGTCAGATACGGGTCTTAACCGCCTATTTTTGCATGCCAGCGCGCTAAAATTTACTCATCCTTCGACGGGGGAGATATTACGTCTTGAAGCGCCGATGGATGAGCAATTGCGTTATTGTATAAAAACGCTACGTCAAAATCACAGTAATTAACCTATCGCCGTCAGTGGGTTTACCCCCTGGCGGATTAATAATTCAGTCAATGTAATTAATGGTAAACCGATTAGCGTATTCGGATCTTTCCCTTCCAGTCGTTCAAATAAAGTAATTCCTAACCCTTCGCTTTTAAAGCTTCCGGCACAATTAAGGGGGTTTTCCGCAGTTAAATAAGCCCAAATTTCATCATCAGTCAGCTCTCTAAAATAGACATTGAATAATTCACAACGGGTATCAGCTATTCCTGTTTTGCTGTTAAAGAGAGAAATGCCGGTATAAAAGGTGACGCAATGACCACTGGCTTGCCGTAATTGTTTAAATGCATTTTCAACGCTGTGAGGCTTGCCGGTAATTTCGCCATTAATAACACAGACCTGATCAGAACCAATAATCAAATGCTGAGAATATTTTGCTTGTAATGCCTGTGCTTTAGTTTGCGCCAAACGCATAACGAGCTGTTCTGCATTTTCATTTATCCCAGGTGTTTCATCAGTATCAGGAGCCGCGCATATAAAGGGTAAACGAAGTTTTTCCAGTAACATGCGGCGGTAAGCTGAGGTGGAAGCTAAAATGATTTGTGTCATAATTTTTCCAAAAGACATGGCGAAATAATTGCAGGCATTTTAAACTAGGCGCAGCTTAATAAGCGAATATTTGGCGGAAAGGTACAGATGTGTGGCCTTTTTCTTTGACTATATCTCATTACAAAGATAATATGCGCGCCTTATGCAAAAGGTAAAATTACCCCTGACCATTGATGCGCTTCGCGCAGCTCAGAAACGATTAGACTACGCAGGTAGTTATTCACCTGAGCAAGTTTTGCGTATCGCGGAATCTGTGGTTAGCGTGGACAATGATGTAGACAGCGTTTTATCGTTTCAGATAGATAACCAACGTCTGGCAGTTGTGCGTGGGCATTCCGATGTGGATGTTACGCTTCAATGTCAGCGTTGTGGCGGTAATTTCAGCCATCACGTTCACATAACATATTGTTTTAGCCCGGTCGTCAATGATGAACAGGCTGAAGCATTACCGGAAGAATATGAGCCAATCGACGTTAACGAATTTGGTGAAATAGATTTGCTGGCAACGATTGAAGATGAAATAATTCTTTCTCTGCCGGTGGTTCCGGTACATGATTCTGAACACTGTGAAGTGTCCGAGGCGGACATGGTGTTTGGCGAATTACCTCTAGAGGCTGAAAAACCAAACCCATTTGCCGTATTAGCCAGCTTAAAGAAAAGTACTTAAGGAGTAAGGTCAATGGCCGTACAACAGAATAAACCAACTCGTTCTAAACGTGGTATGCGTCGTTCACACGATGCACTGACTGCACCATTACTGTCTGTAGATAAAACTTCTGGTGAAACTCACCTGCGTCACCATGTGACTGCTGATGGCTACTACCGTGGCCGCAAAGTCATCAACAAATAATCTCCGCCAGTCATTAGCAAGTTGATACCTTGACTAATCTGACTTTAGCGTTAGATGCCATGAGCGGGGACTTTGGTCCTCGCGTTACGGTGCCTGCTGCATTGCAGGCACTGGCGTCTAACCCTAGACTTAAATTATTGCTGGTTGGGGTCCCCGATATCATTTCTCCGATGCTTGTAAATAGCGATGCTGAGTTGCTCAGTCGCTTACAAGTGGTTCCTGCTGAACGAGTTGTGGCTAATGATGCGAAACCATCGCAAGCGATTCGTAACAGCCGAGGAACGTCAATGCGTATCGCTCTGGATTTAGTGAAATCAGGTGAAGCGCAGGCGTGTATCAGCGCAGGAAACACCGGAGTGTTGATGGGGTTATCTAAATTAATGCTAAAATCTATAGAAGGCATTGAAAGACCTGCTTTGATGACCGTGTTGCCAAACTTGAAACAGCGGGAAACGGTTGTATTGGATTTAGGCGCCAATGTTAATTGCGATAGCCGCATGTTGGTACAATTCGCCATTATGGGTTCAGTAATGGCCGAGGAAGTCGTAGGGGTGGTTAATCCTGCGGTAGCATTGCTTAACATTGGTACGGAAGAGAGTAAAGGGCTGGATAATATCCGCGAAGCCGCCACTATTTTAAAGCGCATTCCGACAATAAATTACATTGGTTATCTGGAAGGTGATGAATTACTGACAGGTAAGAGTGATGTATTGGTATGTGACGGCTTCGCAGGTAACGTGACGTTAAAAACGATGGAAGGGGCGATCAGAGTTATCTTATCCCTGCTTAAATCATCGGATGGACAAAAGAAAAAGTTTTCCTGGTTGTTGAAAATCGTCAAGAAGTGGTTGCAAAAACGGATGACAAAACGCTTCGGTCACCTGAACCCTGACCAGTATAATGGCGCATGTCTGTTAGGATTATATGGAATTGTAATCAAAAGCCATGGGGCGGCTAATGAGCATGCGTTTAAAGCCGCAATCGAACAGGCTGTTCAGGCCGTTGAAAGGCAGGTTCCTGATAGAATTGCTGCACGCCTGGAAACAGCATTACCCAAGAGTGACTGAACATACATGTATACAAAAATTTTAGGTACAGGTAGTTATCTGCCTGCGCAAGTGCGTACTAATGCTGATTTAGAAAAAATGGTAGATACTTCTGATGAGTGGATTGTTACCCGTACAGGTGTCCGCGAACGTCGTATTGCTACTGATGATGAAACCGTTGCGGTTATGGGGTTTCGGGCCGCAAAGAAAGCAATTGAAATGTCGGGCATTGATAAAGATCAGATTGATTTAATCATTGTCGCAACAGCTTCATCCACTCATGCTTTCCCTAGTTCTGCGTGCCAAATTCAGCACATGTTGGGTACCCAAAATTCAGCGGCTTTTGATATTTCAGCTGCTTGTTCTGGTTTTGTTTATGCACTGAGTATTGCTGATAAGTTTATTAAAACCGGTGTGGTAAAACATGCATTGGTTATTGGTTCTGATTCTATTACCAGAACACTTGATCCAGAAGATCGCGGAACACTTGTCCTGTTTGGCGATGGCGCAGGCGCTATGGTGGTAGGGGCTTCTAATGAGCCAGGAATTCTTTCAACTCACCTTCATGCAAATGGTAGCTATGGTGAATTGCTGGTATTGCCTTATCAGGAGCGTCAGAATCTAAAAGAACCAGCGTATGCCAGTATGATTGGTAATGAAGTATTTAAGATTGCAGTTCGTGAATTGGCTAACATAGTTGATGAAACTTTAGATGCGAATAACTTGTCGTATAGCGAGTTGGATTGGTTGGTGCCTCATCAGGCTAATTTGCGTATTATCGCAGCGACAGCTAAAAAATTAAATATGACAATGGATAAAGTAGTCGTGACGCTGGATCGTTACGGTAATACTTCTGCGGCATCGGTACCCACAGCATTTGATGAAGCAGTGCGTGATGGCCGGATTAAGCGTGGTCAGTTAATCTTAATTGAGGCTTTTGGTGGTGGCCTTACTTGGGGTTCAGCACTGATACGTTTTTAATTTGACAGGAAGATGAACATGTCTATGTCTGAATTTGCAATGGTATTTCCTGGTCAGGGTTCTCAAGACCTTGGTATGTTGGCCGATTTGGCCACAGCGTTCCCGGTTGTCGAGCAAACTTTCGCTGAAGCGTCTGATGTGCTGGGATATGATCTCTGGGCATTGGTTCAACAAGGGCCAGAAGAAGAACTGAACAAAACATGGCAAACTCAGCCCGCGTTGTTGGCAGCATCGGTTGCTATTTGGCGGGTCTGGCAGGAAAAAGGCGGAAAAGCGCCATCACTGATGGCCGGGCATAGCCTTGGAGAATATTCTGCATTGGTTTGTGCAGGCGTCATCGATTTCAAACAAGCAATTAGACTTGTTGAACTACGCGGCAAATTGATGCAAGAAGCTGTACCTGAAGGCGTTGGTGCAATGTATGTTATTATTGGTTTAGATAATGAATCCATTGACCGTGCTTGTAAAGAAGCTGCTCAGGGGCAAATTGTTTCTCCTGTTAACTTCAACTCGCCTGGTCAGGTTGTTATTGCAGGTGAGAAAGAGGCGGTAGAGCGTGCTGGTGGTGCATGTAAAGCCGCAGGCGCGAAACGGGCTTTGCCTTTGGCAGTCAGTGTACCGTCGCATTGTGCGCTAATGAAACCCGCCGCAGACAAGCTGGCAGTTGTTTTGGAAGGAATTGAATTCAGTCATCCTCAGTTCCCAGTGATAAATAATGTTGATGTGAAAATAGAACAATCTGCTGAAGCTATTCGTGATGCACTGGTACGACAACTCTATAATCCTGTTCGTTGGACAGACACAGTTGAATTTATTGCTGGACAGGGTATTGGACAGCTATTAGAAATAGGGCCAGGTAAAGTTTTGACAGGTTTAAATAAACGAATTGTCAATACCTTAAGCGCAGCAGCAGTTAATGACACAACTTCACTAATAACCGCATTGGAAAATAACTGAGGGCAATATGAGATTAGACGGAAAGATTGCATTAGTAACAGGTGCTAGCCGTGGGATTGGCCGTGCAACTGCTGAGCTATTAGCAGAGCGTGGAGCCTATGTCATTGGTACAGCAACAAGTGAAAAAGGCGCTGAAGTCATCAGTGCTTATCTTGGTGAAAAAGGTAAAGGTTTTGTACTGGATGTCACTAATCCGGAATCGATTGAACAGCTTATGTCTACTATCCGAGCAGAGTGGGGTGGGCTTGACATTTTAGTCAATAATGCGGGTATCACGGGTGATAACTTGGTGATGCGCATAAAGGATGATGAGTGGCAGCATGTTATTGACACTAATCTTTCATCCGTTTTCCGTATGACAAAAGCGGCAATGCGCTTCATGATAAAAAAACGTTATGGCCGTATTGTCTCTATTGGTTCTGTTGTCGGATCGATGGGGAACGTTGGGCAAGCAAGCTATGCAGCCGCGAAAGCAGGTCTTGTTGGTTTCAGTAAAACATTGGCTCGCGAAGTGATTTCCCGCGGTATTACTGTTAACGTTGTTGCGCCAGGGCTTATCGAAACTGATATGCTAAAAGCATTGCCAGAGGAACAGTTGGCGAACTTTTCGAATGACATCCCCGCTAAGCGGCTTGGGGATGTAAAAGAAATTGCTAGTGCTGTAGCTTTCTTTGCTTCTGATGAAGCGGCTTACATCACAGGCGAAACATTACATGTCAATGGCGGCATGTACATGAACTAAAAAATGAGCGAACCAGTTGCATTTTTTGTGTCAAATAACGCAAAATAGTGCAAGTTTGTGGTTCGACCAGCCGGGATTGGGTTGCATCTTTTCCTGTATTTTATAAACTACGAAAACCATCGCGAAAGCGAATTTTGATAGGAAATTTAATAGCATGAGCACTATTGAAGAACGCGTTAAAAAAATCATCGTTGAACAACTTGGTGTTAAAGAGGAAGAAGTTGTTAATTCAGCTTCTTTTGTAGATGACTTGGGCGCTGATTCTCTTGACACAGTTGAACTGGTAATGGCTCTGGAAGAAGAGTTCGATATCGAAATTCCAGATGAAGAAGCAGAAAAGATCACTACAGTTCAGGCAGCTATTGACTACGTCCAGAACCAAAGCGAATAAGTGAACACACCTAGGCGGTCATTCGACCGCCTATGTTTCTGCCCTAAATAATTTCCCTCCCTGGAGGATAAGCGTGTCTAAGCGTCGAGTAGTTGTGACCGGACTAGGCATGTTATCTCCTGTCGGTAATACAGCAGAATCTTCTTGGAAAGCTGTTTGTGCCGGACAGAGTGGTATCAGCCTTATTGATCATTTTGACACCAGTCACCATGCAACTAAGTTTGCTGGTCTGGTTAAAGATTTTAATCATGAAGATTTCAATATTTCGCGCAAGGATGCACGAAAAATGGATGACTTCATTCAATATGGTATTGCAGCAGGTGTGCAAGCCATTGAAGATTCCGGAATTGAAGTAACAGAAGCCAATGCTAGTCGTTTTGGTGCTGCTATTGGTTCTGGTATTGGTGGTTTGGGTCTGATTGAAGAAAATCACGGGGCATTGGTGGCGAATGGTCCTCGTAAGATCAGCCCATTCTTCGTACCTTCTACGATCGTAAACATGGTAGCAGGTCATCTGAGTATTATATACGGCTTGCGTGGTCCAAGTATTTCTATCGCCACAGCATGTACATCAGGTGTACATAATATTGGTCATGCTGCCCGTATTATTGCTTATAATGATGCTGACATTATGCTGGCGGGTGGTGCGGAAAAAGCCAGTACTCCTCTGGGGGTTGGTGGTTTTGGCGCTGCCCGTGCTTTATCTACTCGTAACGATAATCCACAAGGTGCAAGTCGTCCGTGGGATAAAGACCGCGATGGCTTTGTACTAGGGGATGGCGCCGGTATCTTGGTACTGGAAGAGTATGAGCATGCGAAGAGACGTGGTGCGAAAATTTACGCAGAAATCGTTGGCTTTGGCATGAGCAGTGATGCTTATCATATGACATCGCCACCAGAAAATGGCGCAGGCGCTGCTCTGGCGATGGAAAATGCGCTGAAAGATGCCGGTATCACTACCAAGCAAGTGGGCTATATTAATGCTCACGGTACTTCAACATCAGCTGGCGATTTAGCGGAAGCCCATGCAGTTGAGTCCGTGTTTGGTGAAGGCGCTGATGTTTTAGTGAGCTCTACCAAATCAATGACGGGTCATTTATTGGGTGCTGCGGGTGCGGTTGAGTCTATTTTCACTATCCTGGCATTGCGTGATCAGATTGTTCCGCCAACTATCAACCTGGAAAATCAGGATGAGAACTGCCGTCTGGATTTCGTGCCGAATGAGTCCCGTAAGGTAGAGGGGATGGAATATGCATTGTGTAACTCTTTCGGCTTCGGTGGTACTAACGGCTCACTGATTTTTCGTAAGATATAAACCTAATTGACAGACAAAGCCTGATATTACAGAAAGTTGCTGTTGATGTTGAGAGCCTCTTGGTATGGTTTTGTAAATGTCGAGAGGTGATAGATAAAGAGCTCCAATAGTTAATAATTATTGGAGCTTTTTTTGTAGCAAGAACTATGGGCATTTTTGCACTCGTGTCAGCGATATACTATGATAGCGTTTGTTGATAAATTGCATTGAAATGCCTTTTTTGAGTCATTAAGAACAGAGTGATATGTATTGGATTAATGGAGAGCGGAGCGACTATTTACCTGTCAATGATCGTTCAGTTCAATTCGGTGATGGTTGCTTCACAACAGCAAGAGTAGAACAAGGGCAGGTCGCTTTGCTGCTATTGCATATCCAAAGATTACAAAAAGGCGTTGAAAGGTTATATCTTCCACAACCCGATTGGCAACAGCTTGAAAACCATATAAAACAGATTGCTTCCACAACTGAACAAGGTGTACTTAAAGTTATTATTTCTCGTGGAACAGGAGGGCGAGGTTATAGTGCTGAGGGTTTTACGCAACCCAATCAGATTTTGTCCCTTAGTCCTTATCCCGAAAAATATTTGAAACAGCGTCAGAAAGGTTTCTCTCTGGTGCTCAGTCCAATACCGATGGGAATAAACCCCTATCTTGCCGGAATTAAACACCTTAACCGATTAGAGCAGGTATTGATTAAATCATTTATCGAAAAATCAAATGCTGATGAAGCTCTGGTACTTAATACGGATGGTTTGTTGATTGAATGCTGTACTGCAAACATTTTCTGGCGTAAAGGAAAAGATGTGTATACTCCTGATTTACGAGGCTGTGGTATCGAAGGGGTGATGCGGGAAAGAATCATCGCGTTATTATCGGCAAGCGATTATTACTTTTCCTGTGTAAACTGTTATCCCGAAACATTGGCTGATGCAGATGAGGTGATAGTCTGTAATTCTTTAATGCCAGTGATACCTGTTAGAGAAATTCAAGCTCATGAAAATCAGCCCACATGGGAATATCAGTCAAGGGAGCTGTATGATTATTTGCTTCCTGAATGCCTGAAGTTGTAATTCACGATCTGTTTAAGTGATTAGATTAATTGATGAAACGAAAAAAACGTCTTTTTGCTCTATTGGTTTTGATTGTCATTATGGCAGCAGTATTATTCTATGCTGGCTATGAAAAAGTTGAAAAATTTGCGGATCAAACACTCACAATTAAACAGGATCGAATATTTACCCTGCCAGCAGGTATTAGCCGTCATGGTTTGGAAGCGTTACTGGTTCGGGATAACCTGATTGAAGATAGTCATATTTTCCCTTGGTTATTAAGGTTGGAGCCAAAACTTGCCGAGTTCAAAGCGGGAACTTACCAATTAACACGAGAAATGACCTTACGGGAAATGTTGCAATTATTCTCTAGTGGTAAAGAAGCGCAATTTACGGTCCGTTTTGTTGAGGGTAGCCGTTTATCTGACTGGTGGAAAATACTACAGCAATCTGAATATCTTAAACATGAATTGGATAATAAAGATGCTCAGGAATTGGCTGAAATACTCGATATTAAAGATACAGATACTCTGGAAGGGTGGCTTTATCCTGATACCTATCACTATACGGCAGGTACAAGCGATGTGGCATTGCTGAAACGAGCATATCGACAGATGAAAATGACGCTTGAAGAGGAATGGGAAGGGCGTGACAAAAATCTGCCTTATAAGAATGCTTATGAAATGTTGATTATGGCGTCGATTATTGAAAAAGAGACGGGTGTTGAGGTTGAGCGGACAAAAGTGGCTTCTGTATTTATTAATCGTTTACGGTTGAATATGCGGCTTCAAACTGATCCGACCGTGATTTATGGTTTAGGTGAAAAATACACAGGCACTATTTTTCGTAAAGATTTAACGACATTGACGCCCTACAATACTTATATAATTAATGGCCTGCCACCTACACCGATTGCGATGCCTGGCCTTGCTTCCATAAAAGCGGCTGCCCACCCGGCAAAAACCGAATTTCTCTATTTTGTGGCGAATGGTAAAGGTGGTCATACGTTTACGACCAATCTGGCTGCGCATAACAAGGCGGTAAATATTTACCGTCAGAGGTTAAAACAGGACAAATGAACGGCAAATTTATTGTTATTGAAGGGCTGGAAGGCGCAGGAAAAACGTCGGCGATGAAAACAGTCGTTGAAATATTGCAGCAGCACGGTATTCAGAATTTAATTTTTACCCGTGAGCCGGGTGGAACGCCACTGGCAGAAAAATTACGTGGGTTAATTAAGCAAGGCGTTGAAGGTGAATCTCTGACAGATAAAGCAGAGGTATTAATGTTATATGCAGCCAGAGTCCAATTAGTCGAAAATGTGATTAAACCTGCTTTGGCTCGCGGTACATGGGTTGTGGGTGATCGTCATGACCTCTCTTCCCAGGCATATCAAGGGGGTGGGCGTGGTATTGATAAAAACTTGATGACTTCGCTACGTGATACCGTGCTTGGCGATTTTCACCCTGACCTGACTATTTATCTTGATATTCCTCCTCAGATTGGTTTATTGCGCGCTCGTGAACGTGGAGAGTTAGACCGAATTGAAAAAGAGTCGATGGATTTTTTTAATCGTACTCGTAGTCGTTACCTGGAGTTTGCAGCACAGGATAAGAGTATTGTGACCGTTGATGCGGCTCAACCAATAGAGCGGGTACAAGCAGATATTTATCAGGTGCTTGGGCAGTGGCTAAAGCAGCAGGGAAATGGCTGATGAATTGGTATCCGTGGCTTAATCAGGCGTATCGTCAGTTGGTGGAATCTCACCGGCAAGGACGAGGCCATCACGCTTTATTGGTTCATGCTAATGCAGGTACTGGGGCCGATGTGTTGGTCTATGGATTAAGCCGATGGTTGATGTGTCAGAATAGGCAGGGGATAAAAAGTTGTGGGAAGTGTCATAGTTGTCACTTGATGATGGCAGAGACCCATCCTGATTGGCACATTATGTCTCCGGAGAAGGGTAAAATCAGCGTTGGTGTGGAAGCGGTACGGCAGATTACGGAAAAGCTCTATAGTCGTTCTCAGCAAGGCGGGGTAAAAATTGTCTGGTTGCCTTTGACTGAGTGTTTGACAGATGCTGCGGCTAATGCATTATTGAAAACGTTGGAAGAGCCGCCGGAACATACCTATTTTCTTCTGGAATGCCGGCAACCAGCCAGCCTTTTGGCAACTTTACGTAGCCGTTGTTTTTACTATTTTCTGCCGGTACCTGAAACGGAAAGTAGCCTTTATTGGTTGCAAAAACAGTTGCCTTTAATTTCTTCGGTCGATGCAACAACAGCATTGAAATTGTCTCAGGGGGCGCCAGTAGCAGCAGAACAATTGTTACAACCGGAGCAATGGCAGATACGGGAACAGTTTTGCCAGGCTGTCAAACAGGCTTTGGATAAACGTGATGTTTTGTCACTTTTACCCCAACTGAATCATGAAAATGCGCCGCAACGCCTTCATTGGCTGATCAGTTTGTTACTTGATGCAGTGAAGTGGCAACGGCAGGTACAGCGTTATTGCATCAATCAGGATCAACAAACGCTGATTTATCAATTAAGTTCCATGCATACTATGGCTGTTTTGCTGCAAAGCGTTGATGATTGGATGTCTTGTCGTCATCAGTTGCTTTCAGTGGTGGGCGTAAATTGGGAATTGTTGTTGGCAGAACAGTTGCTCAATTGGGAAAAACAGTTTATTTCATAACCCTGAAATCTTTTTGTATACGAGTTTAAATATGTTGTTAGTTGATTCGCATTGTCATCTCGATTGTCTCGATTATGAAAACCTACATAAAAATGTAGATGATGTTGTTGCAAAAGCGGCAAATCGGGAGGTTAAATTTATGCTGGCAGTAGCGACGACGCTACCCGGTTTCCAGCAAATGAAAACTCTAATTGGTAAACGGGAAAATATCGTCTTTTCCTGCGGTATTCATCCACTTAATCTGGATGAAGGTTATGACTTTGATGAGTTGGCACGTTTAGCGGCCGGGAATGAAGTTGTTGCACTAGGTGAAACTGGATTGGATTACTATTATCAACAGGATAATGCTGAATTACAGCGAACCTCATTTCGTGAACATATCCGTATCGGACGCAAACTTAACAAGCCTGTTATCGTTCATACCCGTAGTGCTCGTGAAGATACTTTAAAGGTATTGCGTGAAGAACAGGCACAAGAGTGTGGTGGTGTTTTGCACTGTTTTACGGAAGATAAAGATACGGCGAGAGAATTGCTGGATTTGGGCTTCTATATTTCATTCTCTGGTATTGTCACCTTCCGTAATGCAGAGCAGATTCGTGAAGCGGCGAGATATGTACCGTTGGATCGTATTCTGATTGAAACCGATTCTCCTTACCTTGCTCCCGTACCTCATCGTGGCAAAGAGAACCAACCTGCATATGTACGTGATGTTGCGGAATATATGGCTGTACTTAAAGGTGTGAGTGTTGAAACATTGGCAGAGGTGACCACACAGAATTTTTGCGATTTATTTCAGGTTAATGTAGACAAAATCTGATTTATCAACTTGAATCTTTGGCTTGTAGGCGCTCATATATCTGTTATTTTTTGAATAAAAGGAAAATGTGATGGCAGAAGAAACTATTTTCAGTAAAATTATTCGCCGTGAAATACCTTCTGATATTGTTTATCAGGACGATCTGGTCACTGCATTCCGCGATATTTCTCCACAGGCACCGACCCATATTCTGATTATTCCAAATGTCCTGATCCCAACAGTGAACGATGTTAAACCGGAGCATGAAGCAGCGTTAGGACGAATGATGACGGTTGCAGCAAAAATTGCTGAACAAGAAGGCATTGCTGAAGATGGATATCGTTTGATTATGAACTGTAACCGCCATGCGGGACAGGAAGTTTATCATATTCATATGCATTTGATTGGTGGTCGCCATTTAGGGCCATTACTGACGAGATGATGTGAAGTACCAAAATTCATGTATGTAGGCAGATATTCGGGGATGTTTATTCCAAGATAGCCTCGAATATCTCGATTTTTTAAATGAATGCTGCGAATTTATCATTGGAGTTGAACCGATAACATATTGCTGATGTCACAGCAGAAACTTATCTGTTTTTTAAAGCTCTATTAATTGGAATAGGTTAATGAAAAGAATTTTTTTTGTGGCGCTATCGGTTGTGTTCTTGGCGGGTTGTCCATCTTTACCTCCAGAGAAGCCTGAACCTCCGACGCCAGTTGTACCCGTAACGCCATCGGAAAAATCGACGCCGCCAACTGAAAAGGTGCCAGAGCCCCCTAAAATGCGCACGACTGATTGGGAAGGTACGGTACAACCATTAATAGAGCAACTCGTTAAGGCTCATGGATTGGAAAACGGGAAGTTACTATTAGTTGATACAGTAAAAAACAATACCAATGGCGCATTACAAATCATGCAAGCAACAGAGGCTTTGCGCCAGGCAATCAGTAGCAAGCATGTTTTTGAATTAGTACCGCAAAATCAGGTGCAAAATGCCCGTCAATCTCTAGGCTTATCTGAAGAAGATAGTCTGGGATTGCGCAGTAAAGCGATTGGTCTGGCGCGTTATTTGAATGCGGATTATGTTCTCTATTCCATAGTTTCAGGCAACAGTGATAAGCGTGATATCGTCATGCAACTGATGCTAGTGCAGACGGGTGAAATTCTCTGGTCAGGGCACGGTGACATTAAATAATCATAATTGTTTGTTGCGGGCATTGTGCAGGCAATGGCCGCATACCGAGGTAAGCGATTGGAAAATAAGACCGTTAAGCGGGCTAACAAATGAGAGTTATTATGCCGCCAACGGTGAATATCATGTTGTCGGCCGTAGGCAGCGGCAGCAGGGGAAACAGCTTGGCGTTAATCGCCAGCGTGAAAGCGTCATTTTGCGTCATCTCAGCCAGGTAAAAATTGCTCCGCAAGTCATAGCAATGGTTCCTCACTGGCTGTTATTGGAGTGGTTGCCTGGTCATATTATTGGGCAAAATGAGTTTTCTCAGCCTGATTTTTTGCAAAAATTAGCGGCATTACTGGCTATTTTGCATCACCAGCCTCTGTTTGGGTATCGGCTTCAACTACGGCATCAGCTAGAAAGCCACTGGTTGCAAATTGATAAAACGCGTCTTACTCCCCGTTGGTTGCGGTTGCATAAACGTTTTATGTCATCTCCAATGCCTTCAATACTAAAATTATCACCCGCTCATATGGATGTGCATTACGGTAATTTGCTTAATACTTCTCGGGGGTTGAAACTCATTGATTGGGAATATGCAACTGATACTGATATTGGGTTTGCGCTAGCGACACTGTTTCGCACTAATCATTGGGATAAGCCGCAGCAGCAAGATTTTTTGAACGACTATTGTAGTCAGCCATCAGGATACTTAGATCGAACCCGATTAGAGCGCCAGATTAAACGTTGGCAACCTTGGGTTGATTACATGATTTTGATGTGGTTTGAAGTGCGTTGGAGACAGAGTGGCGATCCACAATTTTTAGAATTAGCGCAGCCGTTACGTCTCTCTTTTGGTCTAACGTTTTAAATCTATCACTACTGCATTGATTGCAATATATGAATACAAGCGAGGAATGTTATGGGTCCGGTCATGTTAGATGTTGTTGGTTATGAATTGGATAGTGAAGAGAAGGAAATTTTGCAACATCCATTAGTGGGCGGATTAATTCTGTTTACCCGTAATTTTTATGATGTTGAGCAATTACGAGAATTAGTACGTCAGATTCGTAAGGCTTCCCGTCATCGTCTTGTGATTGCTGTTGATCAAGAAGGCGGCAGAGTTCAGCGTTTCCGTGAAGGTTTTACTTGCTTACCAGCGGCTCAATCTTTTGCTGGATTGGGAGATAATCTTAATGGCGCTCAATTGGCGGAAGAAGCGGGTTGGTTGATGGCGTCTGAAATGATTGCTATGGATATCGATATCAGCTTTGCGCCGGTTTTGGATTTAGGTCACCAGTGCACAGCTATTGGTGAACGTTCATTCCATGAAGATCCTGAACAGGCCAAGATGATGGCGGAGTGCTTTATTAAAGGTATGCATTCTGCCGGTATGAAATCGACGGGTAAACATTTTCCGGGGCATGGTGCTGTCAATGCTGATTCTCATAAAGAAACTCCCTGTGATGATCGCTCGTTGGAAGCGATTTGTCGTCATGACATGTCTATTTTCCGTGATTTTATCCAGCGTAATTTGTTGGATGCGATTATGCCGGCTCATGTGATCTATTCTCAGGTAGATGAGCATCCCGCCAGCGGGTCTTCATATTGGTTAAAATCAGTGCTGCGTCAGCAATTGGGGTTTAATGGTGTGATATTTTCCGATGATCTCTCTATGGAAGGGGCGGCAATGATGGGAAGTTATGTTGAACGCGGACAGACTGCGCTGAATGCCGGTTGTGACATGATTTTGATCTGTAATAACCGGGATGGGGCGGTTAGCGTGCTTGATAATCTACCGTTGACCAAAGTGGAGAAATTATCAGAATTGTATCATCGAGGCGGTCAATACAGTCTGAATGAGTTAAAGAATTCAAAGCGTTGGCAGCAGGCTAATAAAGCGTTAACGGCTTTGCATCAGCAATGGCAAGATTGTGTGAGGTAATAAGTTTTGGTTAAAAACAACGGATTTCTTCGAATTTATGTTGATGATCATATTAATTCTTTTAAACAAAACATAAAACTTATAATCATTGGTATTAACCAGTAGTTCTTTTTGAAAATTAAAGCAGTTTTTTATTAAAGGGCGATAAACCTCATTTTATGAGAGTTTTTTAATGGTTTTTTATACCAGTTTTGTAATAATTGCTGCGTCGAATCTAGAGATGGTTGGAGCAATGCATAGCGGGAAAGTAAAATCATTAGTTTGGGTTGGCAGTAGTAAGAAAGATCTGTTGGCTCAACCGGAGGAAGTTGTTAAAACGATTGGTTATGCCTTGCACTTTGCGCAAATGGGTATGGCTCATCCCAATGTAAAACCCCTTTCAGGCTTTCATGGTACAGGGGTTTTAGAGGTTGTGGAGAATTATGATGGGAATACTTATCGTGCAATTTACACTGTAAAGTTTGAAAACATAGTATTTGTCCTACATTGTTTTCAGAAGAAATCAAAAAAAGGAATTTCTACGCCTAAAGTTGATGTCGATTTTATTAGATCTTGACTTGATAAAGCTAAACAGATTTATGAGGATATAAAAAATGGCAAGATATGATGAAAATGATTTTGAAATTGGTTCAGGTAACATTTTTGCTGATCTAAAAGATTCAGGCGAGTCCGGCTTCCTGTTGTTTTGACTGTTTTTTTCTCGCCCTTTCGCATCCAGCCATAACCGAGTTTGGTACCTTGAGTCGGGTGAACCGCGTCAAGAAAAAGGATGGGTTCGTCTTTCGCTGTAACTTTAAGAT
>NZ_JAZGJN010000207.1:0-21771 GCF_038085095.1 Photorhabdus sp. P32
AACCCCGCACACCCCCCCCCACCACCCCCCCGACACCCCCGACACCCCACACACCCCCACCCACCACACCACCAGCAACCGACCCACCCGCGTGACGGTGGACAAAGAAGGTCCGCTCTATGATAACGGTACCGATACTTATACCTTCACGGCGATGGTGGTGGATGCGTATGACAAACCGGTAGCGGATAAACCGATCGAGATTGAGTGGCAGACAGAGCCAACGGAGGCCGGGTTAACCCTGACGAAACAGAGCAGCCCGGTGAGTAACGCGCAGGGGCAGGTCACCGCGACCTTAACCAGCACGGCGGCGGTGAAGAGTGTGCGGGTATCGGCGAAGACGACCAGCCAGCAAACGGCGGTGAATGCGGATAGAAAAGTCAGTTTTATGGAGCTGAGTACCAGTTATCGAGTTACCCGCGTGACGGTGGACAAAGAAGGCCCGCTCTATGATAACGGTACCGATACTTATACCTTCACGGCGACGGTGGTGGATGCGTATGACAAACCGGTAGCGGATAAACCGATCGAGATTGAGTGGCAGACAGATCCAACGGTAGACGGGCTAAAACTGACGAAGCAGAACAATTCGGTGAGTAATGCGCAGGGGCAGGTCACCGCGACGTTAAGCAGTACAGTGGTAGCGATTGATGTACAAGTGTCTGCCAAAACGGCTACTCAGCAGACGCCGGTGAAGGTGGATAAAAAAATCAGTTTTATCAGTCCTGATGAGCTTGCTTCTCTGACTGTTAGTCCAGATCACGTAACAGAAGGAGAAGGCGAGGGGCATACTTACACCTTTACTGCCACGGTAAAAGATTTTTCCGGGCAGGCGAAAAGCGGTGTTACGGTGGTTTGGAGTGCAACAAATAGTAAGGGAATTGCTATTACTGATAAAAACTTGGTTACTCAGGTAGTGGGTGATGGTAAAACAGATGCTGATGGGAAAGCGCAATATCAGATATATAGTAAAAGTGGCGGGTTTGTTGCTGTTATGGTAACGGCCAAAGTGAATGATTCATCTGTTGGCTCTAAGAATAAAACGGTAGAAATTAAGGCTAATGAGCAGGATGTTACTGGCTTCTTTATATTGGATTATGACCCTGTGGATGGAAAAGGATACGGGCCTTTGGTTCCAAAAGAAAGAATGAATTTTGCTTGGACAAAAATGCAGTTTGTCCCCGAGTATTTGCCTGGAAAATTAACTATAGCTGGTTATACTGGAGTATATGACTCAAGTAATAGGAACATAATTGATGTGAATGGAGCATATTTTCAAGTTAAAAAAACAGGAACAGTTACATTAACTGCGACGTTTACACACCCAATATCTGGTCGGTATTTAAAATATATTATTCCCGATGTGAAAATTGACCACTTTGTAATTATTGACTCTAGCCCGGGAGGGCCGGGGATTGGTATAGTTTTCTCGGGGGATCGTATTGACAATAGTAAACCTTTACCTCGTTGTACAAGAGGAAATAGGATACAAGAGAGTGATCTTGGTGAATCAATTGATTATCTGGTTAATAATTTAAATTTAAATCTTATTGAGAAGGGTTTATTAGGAGATCCACGGAGGGGGTTAAATGCTAACGGAGTAAGAATGGGAGGGCTACAAAAAAATGAGACAAGTATTCAGGCTCATTTTTTGGATAACAACGTTCGAAATGCATTGCCTTATTCATTGGCTTATGTAGTTTTATGTGAAGAATAGGGAGGGAATAATAGGTAGTAAGCATTATTGTAGAAGAACGTTATTTTGATAGGAAATTAGGTGTTTATCACTTATTGGTGTTTAATTTTAATATGAGATTTAATATGTAGACACTTACAGCAGATATAGTTTCGGGAATAACGGTTTTAGAAGCGTGCTCAGTTGCCATTACTGTGAATTATAGTGAAAACGTAGCCATGTTATCTTCTTGTTATTTTAACAGATTCAGCCCCTAATGAGCCGCGACAGGTTGCTCGTACATTAGCTGTAGCTAGAATTTTTACTCACAAAGATCATTTAGCACTTGGACCGAGAGGGAAAATCAATGTATGGGAGAGGAGTTAGATTCAGTAGTTATTACTATTGATCCTTATACATTTACCAAGGAATATGTGGAGGTTGGAGTAAGTGTTATTAGCTTAGTCAGGCGCTTTTTTCATATGTGGACTCATATGCTGATGGTTTCTGGCTTAGTTTTCTGAATATGCGGAGGAAACACTGTATCCCATTTTATAATACCTTTTGGATAAAGAATAGATTGCTATTACAGTAATGACTAGAGTAAATGGTTTATTTATATGACAAACAGGCAGGAGGTAATAGAGAGTAAGCATCGTTGTATAAACGCATTATTTTGATAGAAAATTAAGTGTTTGTTACTGATTGGTGTTTAACTTTAATATGAGGTTTAATATGTCAACATTTACAGCAGATATAGTTTCAGGAGTAACGGTTTTAGAAGAGTGCCCGGTTGTTATCACTGTGACTTATTCAGGCGATGATACTCACAAAGTAACGGATTCGACTGACATAGTGCACGATAACCCGAAAAATACCAGTTTTGATGATATCCCTCGTATTTCGAGAGATGTTGAGAAAAATACCTGTACTGCGAAATTTGTTGTTACTGCTACTTCTGGCGCCGGTGATTTCACCATAACATTTTCAATGGATCAGGCGACGGACCCCGATGCTAAATTGGAAATTGCATGTCATTCTATTGATAAAAATGGTTTTTCATATGCAGCGTTTGAACCTATCATTATTGGCGATTCGTTGATAAAAGACTTATCTCCGGCAGCAGATAATGAGCAACCTTCTGGACTTAATGGTAGCCTCCTCGTTAATCTATATGCGCTGAGTAAAACAAATGATCCGTTACCCTATTTTCAAATTCCTCTGGTAATTGATAATTTAGTACGTATTTTTGGGTATGATGGCGATCGACTTACGGAAGAAATATTTCCTTTTATTCAAGAACTGGATAACAACAAATACTATATTAATACGAATAATGAAGGTTTTGTTGCCTTAAAGGTTTTTCCCAGTCAGGAGGAGGGGGGGAACTATGCAGTTAATATGTTCACCGATTTGCAGGGTTTTTCAAAAAAATCTTCATCAAATATTCTGTTTATTACAGAAGACGTTGCTCCAACGCTTGTGAAGCCAGATATTGAAGAATTGAATGGTGATAGGTTAACGCCATCAGTAGGAAATAGCAGTACAGGTTTTCATGTAAGTATCCCGTTCTATGAAGGTGTTAAACTGAAAGATAGAATTTTTTTAATGATCAAAGAAGGTAATAATGAAACGCAAAGCATGTCTGCTGTCATTACTGATCTGAGTCAGTTGGATATACCATCTATTCTAGTGCCATATGCTAGTGTTCCAAATATTGGCAATAATGGGTTATATTATTACGTAGCTGATGTAATAGGAAACATAACTATATCATCCGCCCTCTATTTTGATTTGACAAAGTCAGTACCAAATATACCACCAGAGATTAAACGTATATTAGCGAGACCTAGAATTTTTAATCATAAACGACAGGAGGAATTTAGCTGGCCAGGTAAGATTAGTCTTAAATATATTTTAGGTGGAGGGTTGGATGCCCATATTGATGTGGGTAAAAACAGTGGGATAGAGGTAAACAGTGTTATTAATGTACGTATTTACGTTAATGGTATTATCAATGAGGAGCCATCTTCGAAAATTTATTCTATTGAACCTCATACGGTAACTGCCGACGAAGCGGCGGTAGGAGAGGCTATTATTCTGCTTGGTATGGCACCCTTTATGAATGTAGACTCGCATTTTGATGGTACGCCAGGCTCGGTTTATATCACTTACAGCGTAGGCCAAAATGAATCTAAGATTTGGTTTGGACATATTGATACTGTTCCACCTAGGAAATAAATTTAACTGATTGAGCTTTTAACTGTTTGTTGGAAAATGCTCATGCATTTTCCATTTTTCCGAACATATTTCTTATTGGTGAACTGGCGATTTCTTTATTACCGAGCTATAATATTTCATTAAGCGTTGTCATTTTATTTTCAAACAATGAATCACGGAATTAATGGTGGAGTATGAATAATGGTCAATGTGGCAAAAAGTGATTTAACAATTATCCTAATTTTAATCCAAGATATATTATGACTATATAGGATATACTTGGATATAAAGCTTATGTTATGAGTAGTGGATTTATTGCTATTGCATTAATAGCTAAAAAATTTATTTGTGTGATAAACAGAAAGGAGGGAATAGAGAGTAAGCATCGTTGTATAAACGCATTATTTTGACAGAAAATTAAGTGTTTGTTACTGATTGGTGTTTAACTTTAATATGAGGTTTAATATGTCGATATTTACAACAGATATAGTTTCAGGAATAACGGTTTTAGAAGAGTGTCCAGTTGTCATTACTGTGACTTATTCTGGTGATGATATACATAAAGTAACGGAAACGACTGACATAGTGTACAGTCATCCAGAAAATATTCGTTTTGATAATACCCCTCGTATTTCAAGAGATGTCGAGAATAATACTTGTACTGCAAAATTTATTGTTACTGCCAATTCTGACGTTGGTGATTTCACTATAGCATTTTCAATGGATAAGGCTACGGACCCCGATGCTGAATTAGAGGTTGTGTTTCATCCTATTGATAGAAATGGTTTTTCACATGCAGCGTTTGAACCTATCATTATTGGCGACTCGTTGATAAAAGACTTATCGCCGGCAGCAGATGATGAACGGCCTTCTGAATTTAATGGCAGCCTGCTTATTCATATCTATGCGTTGAGTAAAACAAATGAGCCGTTACCCTATTTTCAAATTCCTCTGGTAACTGATAATTTAGTACGTATTTTTGGGTATGATGGAGAAAACGTTACGGAAGAAATATTGCCTCTTGTTATAAATTACAAGAATAAATACTATATTAATACGGATGAAAACGGTTTTGTTGCTTTAAGGGTTTTCCCTCGTAAGGAAGAGGATGGTAATTATACTGTTGATATGTTCACAGAATTGCCGGGTTTTTTAAAGAACGCTTCATCAAATATTCTGTTTATTATAGAAGACATTGCTCCAACGCTTCCTGCGCCAGACATTGAAGAGCTGGATGGAAATAGATTAACGCCATCAGTAGGAGATAGTAGCACAGGTTTTCATGTGAGTATTCCGTTTTATAAAGGCGCTAAACCGAGAGATAGGGTTTTTTTAATAATTAGAGAAGATAATAACGAAACGCTAAGTGCGTCTGCTGTCGTTACTGATCTGAATCAGTTGGATAATCCATTTATTTTAGTTCCATATGCCAGCGTTCCAAGTATTGGTGATAATGAGTTGTGTTATTATGTGTCTGATGTAGTGGGAAATATCACTATGTCATCTGCTCTCTATTTTAATTTAACAGAGTCAGTACCGAATGAACCGCCAGAGGTTAATCGGACATTAGCAGTACCCAGAATTTTTATTCATAAACAGCAATTGGAGTTTGAACAGTCAGGTAGGATCAATCTTGAAAATATTTTAGAAGGAGGATTGAATGCCCATATCGCTGTGGGTCAAAACAATGGAATAGATGTGGATAATGTTATTAATGTACGTATTTACGTTAATGGTATTGTAAATAATAACCCATCCTCACGGCTTTATTCTCTTGATCCTCATACGGTAACTGCCGACGAGATGGCGGCTGGAGAAGCTATTATTCCGCTTGGCCTGGCACCTTTTACTCAGGTAGGTTCGTATTGTGATGGTACTCCAGGCTCAGTTTATATCACTTACAGTGTAGACACGAAGGAGTCGGAGATTTGGAGTGGGGACATTAATACTGTTCCAGTAGGATAATAAATTTAACTGATTGAGCTTTTACCTGTTTAATGGAAAATGCGTAAGCATTTTCCATTTTCCCGGACATGTTTCTTATTGGTGAACTGGCGGTTTCTTTATTACCGAGCTATAATATTTAATTAAGCGTTGTTATTTTATTTTCAACTAAGGAATCATGGAACTAATGGTGACAGTATGAATAATGGCAAGCATGGCGAAAAGTGATTTAACAATTATCCTGATTTTGACCATAAAATATGGTGACTATATAGGGTATGCTTGGATATAAAGCCTATGCTGCGAGCGGTGGATTTATCGCCATACAGTAGTGGTTATAGTAATTTATTTATGAGAGAAGTAGGCAGGAGGTAATAGATAATAAGCATCGCTGTGTAAATGCATTATCTTGATAGAAAATCAGGTGCTTTTTACTTATTGGTGTTTAACTTTAATATGAGGTTTAATATGTCGATACTTACAGCAGATATCGTTTCAGGAATAACGGTTTTAGAAGAGTGCCCAGTTCTCGTTGCTGTAACTTATTCAGGTGATGAGGTTCATAAAGTCACGGAAACGACGGATATAGTGTACAGTGAACAGAAAGATGTCAGTTTTGATGAGACTCATCGTATTTCAAGGGATGTCAAAAATAATACCTGCACTGCAAAATTTGTTGTTACTGCCAATTCTGGTGCTGGTGATTTCACCATAACATTTTCAATGGATAAGGCTACGGACCCTGATGCTAAATTAGAGATAGCATTTCATTCTATTGGTAAAAATGTTTTTTCACATGCAGCGTTTGAACCTATCATTATTGGCGATTCGTTGATAAAAGATTTTTCTCCGGCAGAAGATGATGAACGACCTTCTGAATTTAATGGCAGCCTCCTCGTTCATTTATATGCTCTGAGTAAAACAGATGATCCGTTACCTTATTTTCAAATTCCCCTAGTAACTGATAGGAGAGTGCGTATTTTTGGTTATGAGAGAGGGCAACTTACGGAAGAAATATTTCCTTTTATTCAAGAACTAGATAACAACAAATACTATATTAATACGAATAATAGAGGTTTTGTTGCTTTAAAGGTGTTCCCTAGTAATGAGGAGAAGGGGAGCTATACAGTTAGTATGTTTACTGAATTGCAGGGGTTTTCAAGGAAATCTTCGTCAAATATTCTGTTTATCACAGAAGATATTGCTCCAACCCTTGTGATGCCAGATATTAAAGAGTTAGATGGCGATAGATTAACACCATCAGTAGGAAATAGTAGCACGGGTTTTCATGTGAGTATTCCATTTTATGAAGGTGCTAAACCGAAAGATAGAATTTTCTTAATGATCAGAGAAGATAATGATGAAATACAAAGTACATCTACTGTCATTACTGATCTGAATCAGTTGGATATACCATTTATTTCAGTTCCATATGCTAGTATCCCAAATATTGGCGATAATGAATTATACTATTATGTGGCTGATACAATGGGAAACATAACTATATCATCTTCCCTCTATTTTTATTTAACGAAGTCAGTACCGAATCAACCACCAGAGATTAGGCGTACATTAGCGGCACCTAGAATTTTCACTCATAAAGATCAGGAAGAACTTAAACAGCGAGGTAAGATCAATCTTGTAAAAATTTTAGGGGGAGGGCTGGATGCTCGTATTGCTGTGGGTAAAAAAAATGGAATAGATGTAGATAGTGTTATCAATGTGCGTATTTACGTTAATGGTGTCGTCAATCATAGTTCATCTTCAAAAATTTATTCTCTTGAGCCTCATACGGTAACTGCCGACGAAGTGGCGGCAGGAGAGGCTATTATTCTGCTTGGTCAGGCACCTTTTACCGGTGTGGACTCATATGATGATGGACCAGGATTAGTTTATGTCACTTATAGTGCAAGTATAAAGAACTCCAAGATTTGGTTTGGACGCATTGATACGGTTCCCCCTGGACAATAAATTTAACTGATTGAGCTTTTATTTGCTTATTGGAAAATGCGTAAGTATTTTCCATTTTTCCGGGCATATTTATTATTTGTAAACTGGCGATTTCTTTATTGCGTAACTATAATATTTTATTAAGCGTTATCGTTTTATTTTCAATTAATAAATCATGGAGTTAATGGTGATAGTATGAATAACGGCATATCAAGTGTGATTATCACAGAAAATGCGGCAAAAAGTGATTTAACCAATTATCCTAATCTTAATCCCCAAAATATTGTGACTATCTATGGTCTACCTGGACATAAATTCTATGCTACGACATCTATCGGCGCTTCTATTGTAGATGATAACGTTGATGTAGATCAGATCATATTAACATTGGACGATGCTGGAAAAGGGCATTTTTATGTTCGTTCTCCGTTTGAACATAAAAATATTGAAAATAGCGAAGAGTTTTCGGCTGTTTTGATGATTTCCCCACAAGAGGATATCAATAAGGTAATATCTTTTCCGCTTATTTTTGGTAATTATCGTCAGTCTGATGAGGCTATAGTATTTACCGCCTATAATTATACTACAGGTGCTCCGGCAGATGGGAAGACGCCTTGCTCGATATATCTTTTTATTGATCGTGAAAATAATGATGATATTAATAAAATCCGGATAAGAGTGAATAATAATGCACTCATCGATGGTTATAATAAAGACTGGGCAGATATTCCATTAAAGGAGGATGGTAGTGCGACAGTGAATGTGACTAGCAACACAGTAAGTAGAGTTAATGTTTGGCTAACAGCGCCTGATTCAGATTCAGGGGATAAAGTCGATCTTGCTTTATCGTTCAGACCGATTCCAATGGGAGGTGAAATATGATTATCAATAACGACAATGAGCTTATTGCTTTATCGGCTCCAAAATTACCGCAAGCAGATAATGATGGTTTGATTGATGTTTCTGTTCAACAGAACCAAGATTTAATTATCAAAGTACCCTATCATGAGTGGCTAAGAATCGGGGATGTGATAGTGGTAAATGTTGGGGGAATTTTTTCTCGTCCTTATTATGTTCAGAATATTAATCTTGATTTTTTTACTGTAACTATTCCATTCTCTGAAATACCTGATGGTTGTTATAATGTGACTTATACATCAGCTGATGATTTCGAGAATGAAGATTTCTCTGAACCGACTGTTATTAAGGTTATTAATTCTCCATCGATAAAATTATTACCATCAATTTATCCAGATTCAACATCTGGCGTTATTCACTATTCATCTCTTGTACAACATCGTGGGTTAAATGTGCATATCAGTTATCGGCAGATGCGGAAAGGCGATAGCGTTATATTCCATTGGCAAGGACATAATTTTAACTATGAGCTAATTGCGAGGGCGGCTTGGGATGCACAACCCATAACAGTCAGTGATCAGGATGTTAAGCAGGGTTATATTTCTTTAGTGGTGCCGATGGAATACGTGCTTTGTTTGGGTCAAGAAGGCGTGGGAACCGGCTATTATGAGGTTGGTAAGACTAGTTCTGCGCCAGGTTCAGTGATATTGTCGCTAACGGATATGTCATCTGTCATTATGTCAATTAGTGAAGGTGCGCCGATGGTATCTAATGAATATCCCAGAATAAAACCGAAAAATTTGGTTGCGGTTTATGGGCCGCCAGGAAAGAGGTTATTGGCGAATGTTGAATCAGGAAGTATTGTTGAAGGGGATGGTACAAAATATCAATTTGCCCCCAATAGTTTCGGGTTGGCTTATTTCCATTGGCAATCTGAGGAAACGGGTAGTTTTCGCTGTACTGTTTCTGCGGAGGACGGGTCTGTAACACCGGGCGTAGGTCAGGCAATATTTAGCGAGTGGAGAGATGGAGGAGGTATTATCGAAGCTTATTCATTTACCTCTGAAGTCCCTGCTGATGGCGTGAGTGTTTGTAGTGGTTATGTGATTGTGGATCGTACTGTTTATTTCGGTAAAAGATTACTTGTTCGTACTGATGGCTCCGCGATAATTTCAGGTTATGGTGATAATGAAAGAGAGTTGCAGGTTGCAATTAGTAAGGATGGTTGTACAACTTTCCATATCACTAATACCAAAGCAGAGAAAAATAATGTGATAATAAGTTTACCCGATGTTAATAAGTCGATTCAATTTTCTATTAATTTTAAACATTTTCCTTCTATTTAATGTAAGGAATATTGTTAATTAGCATGATATTGTCGAGTTGAAATTATTTTTTAGCTTTAACTCGATGATAACATGTATAAATATACATGATGGTGATAAATTAGGAGAATGAAATGAATGACGAACAAGCATCAAAAGAGGCTAAAACATTAAATTGGATATTAAATGAAAAAACGGAAATTGCGGATAAACCGATATATGTCGGTGTAAGCGTAATTCAAGATGGCTATTTATTGCATGGGATGAATGTAGTTTTAACGTTAGATAATAAATCTATGGTATTTAAAGAGAATAATGATCGTAGAATTATAAAAGGTACGGGAGTGCTGGGTAAGGTATCAGTTGAAATAATCTCTACTGATGCAACTCCGTGTCAAGGGAATGTGTATGCTTGCTTGGAAGATGATACTCAAATAGAAGCCCCTCCTCTTCAGGTCGAGTTTACTTCTGCTGTTCAATCGGTGGCAGCGCTTAATCTTAAATTAAAAGAAAATAATGCATGGATTAATAGTACCGATGAGAATAAGGTAGTTGCAACGATGTATGATCGGTTGGGTAATGGAGTTAAAAACCAAAAAATAACCTTTTATGCAGATAATGGGGCAACAGTAGTTCCATCGTCGGGGATGACAGATAAAGAGGGTAAGATAACGGCGTTAATACAATCTAATAGTGCTGGTAAAGTAACGCTAATGGCGCAAGCGGGAGATATTGAAAAGGCTGTAGCTATGTGTTTCACGGATAATCCATATCGGTTAGAGATCACAGAATCTCCGGTTGAGTTGTCTTCATTCTCAAACGGTATTATAGCTGGATATTTATATAAGAATGGCATAGGTGAACCTAATGTAGACATAGATGTATCTATGGGAGCTTCTGTGTTATTGAGTAGTCAAGACCAATATATGACTACCGATAAAAATGGCCATTTTAGCTTTAGAGTTGCTACTCTAGAGTGTTATCCTCATCATCATGTACCTCTCATGAATCAATCTTCATTGGTTCGTGTAAGTTGTATTGATGGACGGATATATAGTCAAACGTGGATAAAATTAATCCCAGATCTATATTAGGCGCTGGATATTTTGGGGGATACTAATTGCATGATTACTCATTGAAAAATTAGACAAATCCCCTGTTTTTTAACCGTTATCATGTCGTGTGAAAATAAGATGATTTTTATTATCTCGGTAGGAATCATTGTTTGAAAATATATAACCTGGATGGAGTTTCACAACTATCATTGTTATATATCAATATTTAGTTAAAAACCTGAACGTCTCTTTAATAGAAGTTCAGGTGACTTAACTTATTATTTTCTCATGTTATTTCTTAAAATAATTAGGGCATTGTTATTAAATCTCCTTTAATTGTGATCGCGAGTTGTGATCGCGTCCGCAATGACCTTTTGTGAAATAGGGCTATACTATAAATAGACCTTATAGTTATATAGAGTCAATTAACGTTACTTGTTGAATTTTCGGTTCTTAGTATTCACGGAGAGTGTGTATTCACGAAGAGTGTTGGAGGTAATATATGAAACGTCAAAGTGCTTTCATAGTCGGTAATGTGTTAATGGGTGTCGGTATGTTCACCATAGTGAGTAGCCTGGGTTATACATTACTGCCTCACATCTTCGGTTTTGGCTGGCCTGAGTTTTTATCTGAAGCAGCGCTATTGGGCGTTTTTATTGGCGCGCTTGTTTGGTTGGCTGGTGCTGGTGTGGGAGGCCGGGAAGGTGTGGCAGATCGTTACTGGTGGTTAAGAAACTATGATGAACGTTATCGTCGTGGCGATCATCGGTATCCATAACAAAAGTAGAGTTAGTCGTAGTTTGTGCTAATGGAAAAGTATTATTATTCCAAATAAGCAAAAAAACCCGTTGAATCTCTTGTGCAACGGGTTTTTTCTTAGATAGCAATATTATGAGTACAACTTATTTATTAGTGCTCAAACATTGCAGAAATTGACTCTTCATTACTGATACGCCGGATCGCTTCAGCTAACATACCGGACAAAGTAAGAGTACGAACTTTATTGAGCGCCTTGATCTCAGCAGATAATGGGATGGTGTCACAGACAACCACTTCATCAATCACCGAGTTTTTAATGTTGTCTACCGCGTTGCCGGAGAAAATCGGGTGAGTAGCATAGGCGAATACACGTTTTGCTCCGCGTTCTTTCAATGCTTCAGCCGCTTTGCATAAAGTGCCGCCGGTATCGATCATGTCATCGACCAGCACGCAATCGCGGCCAGCGACATCACCGATAATATGCATCACTTGAGAAACGTTAGCGCGTGGGCGACGTTTGTCGATGATGGCCATATCGGTATCGTTCAGCAGCTTAGCGATAGCGCGAGCGCGGACAACCCCGCCAATATCCGGGGAAACAACGATAGGGTTTTCCAATCCTTTCTGTAACATATCTTCCAGCAGAATTGGGCTGCCAAATACGTTATCAACCGGAACATCGAAGAACCCTTGGATCTGCTCAGCATGCAGGTCAACGGTCAGTACGCGGTCTACACCGACGCTGGACAGGAAATCTGCCACAACTTTGGCGGTAATTGGTACACGGGCTGAACGGACTCGACGGTCCTGACGAGCATAACCGAAATAAGGGATTACTGCGGTAATACGTCCTGCGGAAGCACGACGCAGCGCATCAACCATAACGACTAATTCCATTAGGTTGTCGTTAGTCGGCGCACAAGTAGACTGGATGATGAAAATATCGCCGCCGCGTACATTTTCGTTAACTTGCACGCTGACTTCACCGTCGCTGAAACGGCCGACAGCCGCGTCTCCAAGGTTGGTGTACAGGCGGTTGGCAACACGTTGTGCTAGTTCCGGAATAGCGTTACCAGCAAAAAGCTTCATATCGGGCACGAGAAAGACCTCAGGCTTGCGTCCAGAGAGATATTGTTGACCAATGCAAATAACAATATTTATTCATTGGCTCAATAACACGGGTATCCCAGAGCGAAAACTGTGCAAAGGTGAATTGTTAACGCCACGCGCAACAAAACCCTGCAACCACTCAGGGGCTTGATTTAACACCTTACGGGCCGATGCTTCTGATTCAAACTCGCTGAATACACAGGCACCGGTTCCGGTCAGGCGTGACGGCGCGTATTCTAGCAGCCATGAAAGAAGCTGTTCAACCTCACGAAAACGTTTTCTTACAAGAGATTCACAATCATTTACGTGCGGAGCCTTTAATAATGCGGCCAGAGGGCGAATTGGCGTATCACGTTTTAATTTCGGATCTGTGAAGACGCGCAGAGTTGAGATTTCAACACCGGGATGCGCAACCAGATACCACTTTTCTTCCGGCTCGGCCATGTGCAGAATTTCACCGATACCTTCTGCAAATGCGGCGTGTCCTTTGACAAAAACCGGCACATCAGCGCCAAGACTCACGCCTAGGGTTGCCAATGTTTCGTCTGTGAAACCGGTTTGCCAGTGATAATTCAGGGCAATGAGTACGGTAGCGGCATTGGATGAACCTCCGCCTAATCCACCGCCCATTGGCAGACGTTTGTTGATATGAATATCAGCCCCTTTATGAGCGATCCCCGCATGGTGTTTGTTGCTGTAGGATTGCAACAGACGTGCGGCGCGAACGATCAGGTTGTTATCGTGTTCCACCCCCGCTACCGGCGTCAGTAAACGGATTTCATTATCCTGACGCGGGGTAATGGTAATTTCATCACCATAATTAAGAAATTGAAATAGCGTTTGCAACTGGTGGTAACCGTCGGCGCGACGACCGGTGATATAAAGAAACAGGTTAAGTTTTGCCGGTGAAGGCCAGGTTAATGTCATTATTTTGTGGTCCAATTATCCATTTTCAGTTTGATGCGACGATCACCTTGAATCAACTCCAGACGGTTGGGGAGAGCGGGAGTTGTTGAGGTATCGTAGGATTGATAATTAACCTGCCATGTCGCGCCATGTTGCTGGTAAGTGACGGTTTTCAATAGATGGTTAGCATCCAGTTTAAAGTTTTTGGCATCACCGGGGAGACCGGTTATCCAATGCCGCAGATTATCTAATGGAATATCCATATTGGCGAGCTGATAAATTATTTTTTCAGGATTATCACTGAAATATTTTTTACCCTGGCTATCGGTTAATTGCGTCATGTCTGGCTGAACGAGCAGTTCTAATTCCGTACTGCCTAGCGGATTGGTCAGTAATAAACGGTAGCGTTCAGGATGATATTGTTGCCAGAAAAAGCGGGCATAAACTTTTTTCTCATTAGACAGATAGGCAAAAGATCCACGGGTTTGATATTGATTTAATTGCTGTAGCTGTTGGATATGTGTCAGCCATTGGGGAGAATCTGCCGAACCTGTTCCGCTAGGTTGCGTTAATGTACAAGCGGTCAACAGTACGCAAGAGAGTGGCAATAGACGGAATAGTGATAATCTCTGTATTGGTTTCATCGGCAATCTCTGTTTAATAACGTGAAAACTTTTACGTCACTTAATAATGAAGAATGAAGTATTAATCCAGTTAAATTTCAAAAAAATGTTCTGAATAATGATATCAGACACCGCTGATTGTCTTTTATTGATCTGAGGTATCAAGTAGAATGCACAGTTTATAAGAGTCCTTATTAAGGGTGATGATTTCATCAGTATAGAATTTTTTACGATGAACAGTGTCTCTCTGCTGATAACTCAATGAAGTTGATATGACTTTGTTAGCACTTGGTATTAACCATAAAACGGCTCCTGTATCCTTGCGTGAACGGGTGACTTTTTCTCCAGGCACGATTGGGGAAGCGCTTGATAACCTCCTCCAGCATCCTCTGGTGAAAGGTGGGGTTGTATTGTCAACGTGTAATCGTACCGAGCTTTATCTCAGCGTAGAACAGCAAGATAATCTGTATGAGCAGTTAATTGACTGGTTATGTGGATACCATCAGCTAAATCCCAGAGATCTAAAATCCAGTATTTACTGGCACTGTGGTAATGAAGCTGTCAGCCATTTAATGAGAGTGGCGAGTGGGCTGGATTCGTTGGTGCTTGGCGAACCTCAGATTCTTGGGCAGGTGAAAAAAGCATTTGCCGAGTCGCAGCACAACCATTCTTTATCGAGTGAACTGGAGCGACTGTTTCAGAAATCGTTTTCTGTCGCCAAGCGTGTTAGGACTGAAACAGAGATCGGTTCAAATGCGATTTCCGTTGCATTTGCCGCTTGTACTTTGGCGCGGCAGATTTTCGAATCACTTTCTGAACTGAATATTTTGCTGGTAGGCGCCGGAGAAACGATTGAACTGGCTGCTCGTCATTTGAAAGAGCATCGCGTACGCCATATGATGATTGCTAACAGGACGAAAGAGAAGGCGCAGATGTTGGCTGATGAAGTTCAGGCGGAGGTGATCGCCTTGCCTGAAATTGACACACGTTTAGCAGAAGCTGATATTGTTATCAGCTCGACTGCCAGTCCTTTGCCTATTATTGGTAAAGGGATGGTTGAACGTGCATTAAAGTTACGCCGTAACCAACCGATGTTGCTCGTTGACATTGCGGTTCCCCGTGATATAGAGCCTGACATAGAAAGGCTGGATAACGTCTATCTCTACAGTGTTGACGATTTACAAGCAATTATTCAGCAGAATCTTGCGCAACGCAAAGCGGCGGCGGTTCAGGCTGAATGTATTGTTCAGCAGGAAAGCCGTTATTTTATGGACTGGCTGCGTGCGCAGGGCGCAGTAAATTCAATCCGTGAGTACCGTAATCAGGCAGAACAGGTGCGGTCTGAAATGACAGCTAAGGCACTGACTGCTATCAATCAGGGAGCTGACGTAGAACAGGCCGTTAATCAATTGACTCATCAATTGGTGAACCGTCTGATACATGCTCCTACCAAATCACTCCAGCAAGCAGCCAGCAATGGCGATCTGGAGCGCCTTAATTTATTACGTGACAGCTTGGGGCTGGAACATAATTAACCATATCTCGGAATAGGGTCTGAAACCAAGAATGAAGCCTTCTATTGTTGCTAAATTGGAAGCATTGCAAGAACGTCACGAGGAAGTTTTGGCTCATCTCGGTGATGCCGATGTGATTGCTGATCAGGAACGTTTCCGTGCTTTGTCACGGGAATATGCTCAACTGACTGATGTGACGAACTGTTTTAAGTCCTGGCGTGTTGTTCAGGATGATCTTAAAGCAGCCGAAATAATGCTTGATGACCCTGAAATGCGGGAGATGGCACAGGAAGAGATCAGAGACGCTAAGGTCCGCAATGAAGAGTTAGAGCAGCAACTACAATTGTTGTTGTTGCCGAAAGATCCTGATGATGAGCGTAACTGTTTTCTTGAAGTACGCGCGGGAACCGGTGGTGATGAAGCGGCTATTTTCGCCGGGGATCTGTTTCGTATGTACAGCCGTTATGCTGAATCCCGTCGTTGGAAAGTCGAAGTTATCAGTGCTAACGATGGCGAGCATGGTGGTTATAAGGAAATTATTGCTAAAGTTTCCGGCGAGCAGGTTTATGGTCATTTAAAATTTGAATCGGGCGGTCATCGTGTCCAGCGGGTGCCGGAAACCGAATCGCAAGGGCGTATTCATACTTCTGCTTGTACCGTTGCGGTTTTGCCGGAGGTCCCGGAAGCCGAGTTGACCGATATCAGCCCAAGTGATTTGCGGATTGATACCTTTCGTTCGTCTGGGGCGGGCGGTCAGCACGTCAATACCACGGATTCCGCTATCCGTATCACTCATATTCCAACTGGTATTGTGGTTGAGTGTCAGGATGAGCGTTCTCAGCATAAAAACAAAGCGAAAGCGATGTCCGTATTGGCCGCGCGTATTCATGCCGCGGAAGTTCGTAAGCGCCAGGAGGCCGAGGCTTCTGAACGTCGTAACTTATTAGGCTCCGGCGACCGTTCGGATCGCAACCGTACTTACAATTTTCCACAAGGACGAGTGACGGATCACCGTATTAACTTAACGTTATACCGCCTTGATGAAGTGATGGAAGGCAAATTGGATATGCTTGTTCAGCCGATCGTTAATGAATATCAGGCTGATCTATTATCGGCTTTGTCAGAGCAGGATTGATGGATTATCAATCTTGGCTTAAACAAGCCGCAATACAGTTATCGGCAAGCGACAGCCCTAAACGAGATGCAGAAATTTTGTTGGGGTTTGTCACTCGCCGTTCCCGGACTTACATACTGGCATTCGGTGAAACGCAGCTAGCTTCGGAGCAGTTCAGCCAGCTTGAGGTTTTACTTGCTCGTCGGGTAAAAGGTGAACCTATTGCCTACATCACGGGTGAGCGTGAATTCTGGTCGTTGCCATTAAATGTCTCTCCCGCTACGTTAATCCCGCGCCCTGACACGGAATGCCTGGTAGAAAAGGCGCTTGAACGGCTATCGTTGGCGCCTTGCCGCATTCTGGATTTGGGAACGGGAACCGGCGCAATTGCGCTGGCAATCGCCAGTGAACGCCCAGATTGCCGGATTACCGGGGTTGACATCAATCCTGATGCGGTCATGTTGGCGCAGAGCAATGCTGAAAAACTCAAAATACAAAATGTGGATTTTTTATTAAGCGATTGGTTCTCTTCGTTGGATAATCAACAGTTTGGTATGATTGTCAGTAATCCTCCTTACATAGATGAAACCGATCCACATCTATCTCAGGGCGATGTTCGGTTTGAGCCAGATAGTGCATTAATTGCGGCAAAACAGGGAATTGCTGATCTGAATACCATTATTGATCTATCTCGCCATTTTTTGTTGCCTGGTGGATGGTTGTTATTGGAACATGGTTGGAAACAGGGAAATGTTGTAAGAAGCCTGTTTTCTGAGAGTGGTTATCGGCAGGTGGCTACTTTTCAGGATTATGGCGGTAATGAGCGAATAACACTGGGTCAGTGGAAAAGTGATGAAAGCCATAGCTGATTATGAATTTAATAACGCATCTTTAAGTAGCGGTATCCTATTAGTTTCCAGAACCCTTCGTTCTGATTTTCCTCAATATTTAGTGGAAATGCAGCTTCAGGCATTGATTGATGAAGCCAGAGGTGAAATATCTCCGCAGCTAAATATAGAAGAACGACTGGAAAAATTACTGAGGCTGTTTTATCAAAGCTGGAAATTCGGCGGCGCCAGTGGTGTTTATTGTCTGTCAGACACATTATGGCTTGATAAAGTACTGCGAACTCGCCGAGGTTCTTCTGTTGTTTTAGGAGCAATTCTTATTCATATTGCTCAGGCTTTAGAACTGCCGTTTATGCCGGTTATTTTTCCGACGCAGTTGATTTTACGTGTTGATTATCCAGATAACACGGTGAAGTTTATTAATCCAATCAATGGCGAAGCGCTAAGTGAACGTGTGCTTGATGTATGGCTTAAAGGTAATATTAGCCAGACAGCGGAATTAGCAGCCGATGATTTGCAAGGAGCCGATAACGCCAGCATTATACGTAAAATGCTGGATACGATAAAAGTCGCATTAATGGATGAAGGACAAATGGAACTGGCGCTGAAGACGAGTGAAGCGGTGCTGATGTTTGATCCCGATAACCCCTATGAAATACGTGATAGGGGGCTGATTTATGCGGAACTGGATTGTAATCATATTGCGGTTTCTGATTTAAATTATTTTGTGGAGCACTGCCCGGAGGACCCGGTGGCGGAAATGATCAGGATGCAGATACACGACATTAAGCAGCAATGCATCGTTTTACACTGATTTTATCTCATTAATTTATTGGCCCCTAACGGAAGGTATAAGTATGCAACAGAAAGTGGTTCATGTTGGTGATATCAAGGTCGCTAATGATCTGCCGTTTGTTCTCTTTGGTGGTATGAATGTTCTTGAGTCACGGGATTTGGCCATGAGTATTTGTGAGCACTATGTGACAGTGACACAAAAATTGGGCATTCCTTATGTTTTCAAAGCCTCCTTTGATAAAGCAAACCGATCATCAATTCACTCTTATCGTGGCCCAGGTCTGGAAGAGGGAATGAAGATTTTTCAGGAACTGAAACAAACTTTCGGTGTGAAAATCATCACTGACGTGCATGAGCCGGCACAGGCGCAACCGGTGGCGGAAGTGGTTGATGTCATCCAACTGCCGGCATTTCTGGCGCGTCAAACTGATTTGGTTGAGGCGATGGCGCGTACTGGCGCGGTGATTAACATTAAAAAACCCCAATTTATCAGCCCAGGGCAGATGGGGAATATTGTGGAAAAATTCAAAGAAGGCGGCAACGATCAGGTGATCTTGTGTGACCGTGGCAGCAACTTTGGTTATGACAATTTGGTGGTGGATATGCTGGGCTTCAATGTTATGGCCCAGGCAACGGGGGGGCACCCGGTAATTTTTGACGTCACCCATTCACTGCAATGTCGCGATCCATTTGGCGCTGCGTCTGGCGGTCGTCGTGCTCAGGTTGCTGAACTGGCGCGTGCGGGAATGGCCGTCGGTATTGCTGGCCTGTTCCTTGAAGCGCATCCTGATCCTGCGAATGCGAGGTGTGATGGTCCATCAGCATTGCCGTTGGCGAAACTTGAGCCATTCTTGAGCCAGATGAAGGCGATTGATGATGTGGTGAAAAGTTTCCCTCAACTGGATACCAGTAAGTAAAGCGGCTTTCTGATGTTGTGACATCAAATTAATGAAGAAATTTGGCGCTGGTTTACAGCGCCATTATTTTTGCAACAAGAGTCATTAAACTTTTGTTTGGCAATTTCAGTTATCCATTTTGCTATTGAAATTCAACTCTTCCATTGCTCGTGGCAATGTCGCATGGAAGCTAAGGTGATTTTCGACCAATTGGATTCTGGCCCGGGCCAGTGTTTTTAACGGCTGAAAGGGAATATCACAAACAGCAATATATTTATCCTTACCCACTTCATCAATAAAGCGTTGGAAAGCGTGCAACCCACCTGCATCCAGTACAGGAACTGCATCCCATTGCATGAGGATCGTCTGATAACTGGCGCTTTCTTGTTTTAATTCCGTGAAAATGCGTTCAGCGGCGGCAAAGAATAGCGGGCCATTGATACGGACAACCAGCAGTCCTTTATCAACATTTGTTTGTGGCAATTGACTGATGCGAGTCATATTAGCTATTCGACGCATAAATAGCAGTGAAGCTAATACGATACCAATCGTAATGGCGATAACCATATCAAACAGTACGGTGAGCGACATACAAAGCACCAGTACGATAATGTCATCCTTTGGCGCACGGCGCATTAGGTCGATAACTTTATGTATTTCGCTCATATTCCAGGCGACCATGAGCAACAAAGCGGACATAGCGGCCAGAGGAAGATAGGAGAGCATGGGCGCCAATGCCAGTAAAGTTAATAACACGAGCAGAGAGTGAACAATGGCTGAAACCGGTGATGTTGCGCCGGCTCTAATATTGGCGGCTGAACGGGCGATGGCGGCGGTAGCGGTAATACCACCGAAGAATGGCACGACAATATTTCCCAATCCTTGGCCAATCAATTCACTGTTTGAGTGATGCTTCTTACCGGTCATCCCATCCAAAACCACAGCACAAAGTAGTGATTCAATAGCGCCTAACATTGCCATTGAAAAGGCGGCGGGTAATAGGGCTGAAACTGTTGTCCAATTTATATCAACCTGATGAAAACCCGTATCGGGTAAATGCCACGGTAAAACAAATTGCGGCAGGATGGGGGGAATGCCTTGCCCTTGGGTACCATCGTTCAATATATAACTGAATTCAGAGCCAATGGTAGCAACATGTTGATCGAATAAGTTCATGATCCCCATTACAGCAGTTCCTGCAATGAGAGCGGGAAGATGCCCGGGTAATTTCAGCCCAAGCTTGGGCCAATAGATCAGAATGGCAAGCGTTGTTAGACCAATCAGAGTATCACTCAAATGCAGTGTTGGCAGTGCATGAAATAGCGCTGCAACCTTATTGATATAATTCTCTGGCATATGTTCCAATTGCAGGCCAAAAAAATCTTTTACTTGCATGGTTGCAATAGTTATTGCGATCCCGGAAGTAAAACCGAGTGTTACGGGGAGAGGAATATACTCGATCAATTTACCAACGCGGGCTAATCCCATCACCAGCAAAATAATGCCTGACATTAAGGTTGCAATGAGCAAACCGCTCAGACCAAATTGTTGAGAGACCGGATAAAGAATGACAACGAAAGCGGCGGTAGGGCCGGAAACACTATAGCGCGAGCCGCCGGTTATCGCGATTACTATCCCGGCGATAGCGGCGGTGTAAAGCCCATATTGCGGCGCGACGCCACTCCCGATTGCTAGCGCCATAGCGAGTGGAATGGCGATAATACCGACAGTAATACCGGCAATAATATCTTTAGTTAAACGAGCAAAAGAGTAGGCTTCTTTCCAACAAGCATCAATTACAGCACTAAACGGCCGTATGCCGTTCATTCTACGAGTTTTCATCTGTGCATAAACCAAAAATATAGAGGGAAAAAGCAATAAGGTTGTTACAGCCGAATTGCAAGACCAAACTACAAAAATAGTGCTTTTAGTTCAAAACGATAGCGTTATAGATCAAACTTAATGTTAATAGCTTAACGGCAGAAAAGTAAAAAGTAAAAGGGAGAATAGCGTTCTTATCCTTAGAAAATAGGCTGAAATCGATTTTATTAATTATCTATTCTTATAGCTGAATATTATTGAATTAATTGCATAAAAAATCTGATTAATATTGTTAAATTTGAATTCATCTGTTTATTATATTAATTATAAAATTTCATATTTATACCCGTCATCTTTC
>NZ_JAZGJN010000208.1:0-22494 GCF_038085095.1 Photorhabdus sp. P32
TTCAACGAGGTTTGTCAGCGGCCTGAGGCCAGCAAATGCTGGCCAGGTTTAAAAATTTATTTTTTAACTTTAAAATCGCTAAAAGATATTGGGCTTCTATTACCTGCTTGATCTAAGCCATATACACAAAAGCGTACTGGGGAGTCTTTCTTTTTAAGAGAAATTGGGATTCTTCTATAAATAGAGTAACCTGTGTCATCGTCGCATTTTGTGGATTTTAATGGACCTGATTTTACACGTAAGTCAACAATTTCATAGGGGTTAAAAGTAGGATCAACAATCCAACTATCCTCTGTTTCAAAAACTAATCTTGTTGTTGGTTTTATTGTCGGAGGCGTGTCATCAATTTCACGTAATTTTATTGATGCGTTAGACGTACTCTGCCAGTTTTTATTTGCAGAATGTTGTCCAATGACGCACATAGCGTAAATCCCTTCTTTGGAAGGAACGGTAAGTTTATCCAGCGGTTGTGTCGTGACTGGAATAGGTTTGCTGTATCCTTCAGGATCTGAACAATCAATATTACTCGCAAGTCCTCCTTTATAGCGAATATTATCAAAACCTTGCTCTTCAAGATGTAAATTCCAGGCGGCAGGTTTGTTGTTAACTGTGCTCTTAGTAATTAGTGGGCCGCCAGCGTTAATAGTGATACCTTTGCCATCATCAAATTTACTTAAATCCAGTTTTCCATCAGGGGTGAATGCACGTGCAATTTTATCAACAGGAATATAATAACTGTCACCTTCACGTGAAAAACCTTTATCCTTAACCAACTCACAAGGCCGATTAACACCACAACCCGTGTAATTTCGATCGACGGTGGTATTTAATACACCAATTATTTGGGGGTTATCTTTCAATATAACCGGTGAACCAGAAGTTCCTCCCGCAACACCGGCGCAATCAACAGAAACGGCCGGAGACCAAACCCATGTACCTTCATACACGAGAGGAGTTTTTCCAGTAATGGAGCAAGCTGAATAGCGTAGATAGCGTTTATCACCCGCTATGCCATTGGCCGGAATGTGGGCAAGTTCAATCGGCTGACTTACTGATGGTTTATAATCTTTGTGTAAAGTCACCGGCAGTATTCCGCGATTCGCCAACTCACCATAAGTTGCTTTAAGTCTGAAAACTGCAAGGTCTCCGCCTTTCATGGTTGCGTATAAAACCCTATCAACGCCAACAGGTTGGTGTTTATTGATTAAGTCAATAAAGTAATTTGGTGTGTATGTCCAACCAGGGCCTAATGGTTGATCAATCACGACTTCATTAGTATCTAATGAAGAGTCAAAACAATGGCCTGCGGAAAGAATAAGGGCTTGTTGATTGGCATCAGGGGTTTCTGAACCGGCAATAAGTGTTGCGGTACATAGACCACGACCGCTTAGTTTTCCCACATGTTTAAATCGCTCAGCGCCCGGATCGGTAGATTTTAATAGCGGAGCTTCGTTGCTGGTATTTTCTTGTAGATCAGCAATATGCTCGCTTTTATTTTCGGGAAGTGCTTGTACGAAACAGCTTGTTGACATAATCCCTGTAATAAGTGTAGCTAAAAAGGTTTTTCTCATGTTTTTACCTCATGTTGTTTACATTTTTAATCTTTCCATGTAATGGAAACAGACATTCAATTGAAGAAATGTTTTTAAAGCTTCAATGAATCCTCTATATGAGTATTTAATGTTTATTAATTTATGAATTAATCGACAGTTTTTTTAGCGCATAAAATCATTCCATTGGGTGCCTGTTATCCATAGCCAATAATAAGTAACATAAAAATCAGATAAATAGTTTTATATACGGCAATAGGGCTATAACGTTCAATAGAACGAGGACTGGCTATAAAGGTTTTTCTGGTATAAATTCGTTGTTATAAAGGATGAATTGATTAAATGAGAGTTAAACTCCGGGAGAATGTATATTTATTAGTTGTTACTAAATTTATTACCCGGAGCATTTGTTGTGGAATAATAAAAGTGTTAGCGAAATAATTCTGGTCTTGCCGGAATGAGTTTCAATTCAGTTTGCAAGGTTTTTAAATAGTCAATAGTAATCGTCGCTAAAATGGAATAAAAATCATTTTCCAGCTTAGTTGTCTGAACCAATTCCAGATAACGGTAGGCCCACGGTAGTAAGTGCTGTTCTAACAGTGTACGAGCAGCAGGTTTATGCCCTTGTTCCAAAATATAAACTAAGGCCAGCAGCATTAGACCGAATTGATCTTCGGGTTCCCGTTGTTCACTAGACATGACGATATTCTGTTTTGCCAGAAATTCCCGGTAAGCCAGCGTGCTTTCACCGGATAGCGAGTTTTCTCTGTCCAGATAAACCGATCCCCAAGGTGGCGCTGGCATAACACCTTGTCCTTCGAACAAGATGGAGTAGTCATATTGTAGAGATTCGGCCGAGAAGGTAGCGAGTTTTTTGGTCAGATTTTCTATTTTGCGGTTATTTGACCAAGGAAATAATTTATCAATATCGACAAATAATGGAATTAGCGGGCGGATTTGTTCTGATTTCGGTGAGTAATAAAAACAGGCGCCAATAATGCGGGGTACAGAGGTATCTAATAACATGGAGAGCTCTCATTATGATTTAGTTATACTGATGGTGTAAGCAGCGATTTTACGATAAACAACATCATAATCTTATATTATATGAATAGATAGTTGATTATGATCAACGATTAATCTGTTGTAGTTTTGCTACTATCTTTATCACCAGATTGACGGTGATTTTTGTTATAAATCGCATAAGTTTATCGCCGAAAATAATAAAATTAACCGCTTTATTGATATGGAGAAATATATTTGACCTGCATTTAAATTCAACGAATTTAATAAGGTTATTATGGTAAAAGTGAATATATATCATTAGTTATCTAATGATTTAATAACTTGAAAAGTAGGCCACGTTAAAAATAAATAAACCTAATAGATTTCGAGTTGCAGCGCGGCGGCAAGTGAACGAATTCCCAGGAGTATAGATAACTATGTGACTGGGGTGAGTGAAAGTAGCCAACAAAGCAGCAGCTTGAAAGATGAAAGGTATAAACCGCCGTTGGGTTAATACCACACCTTAATAGTGTGGTTGGGAAGGAGGTGAAAATCCTCCGCAGCCCCCGCTGCTGTGATGCTGACAACTCCGCTGATACCACTGGTCGGAAAGACTGGGAAGGTGGCGGGGAAGGGTGACGCTAAGCCAGAAGACCGACCTGACAGGCACGAGACATTAACTCCTTCGGTGGGAAGCGAGTTGTCATCCGAGTGGTGTGCGCAGTGCTGGCACGTCTTATTGGCGCTCATTTTCCGATCGACATATCGGGAATTTTCTATGCAATGGTTAGGCAGGAAGGCATTTGTTATTGCTGGTACCGGTAGTGGCTGTGGTAAGACTACTGTTACCCTTGGCATTTTGCGGGCATTGATGCTGAGAGGGTTGGCTGTCCAGCCGTTTAAAGTGGGGCCGGATTATCTGGATAGCGGCTGGCACAGCGCGGTGTGTGGCGTAGCATCTCGTAATCTTGATGCATTTATGCTGCCGACAGCGACGCTTAATGGTCTTTATAATGAGCATATGCGTCATGCTGATGTAGCGGTCATTGAAGGTGTGATGGGGTTGTATGATGGTTATGGTACTAACCCGAATTATTGCAGTAGCGCTGCAATGGCTAAGCAGTTGGGATGCCCGGTGATTTTGTTGGTGGACGGTAAGGCAGTATCGACTTCTGTTGCCGCAACTGTGCTGGGTTTTTGTCGTTTTGATCCCTCTTTAACCATTGCAGGCGTCATTGTTAACCGCGTCAATTCTGAAAATCATTTCGAACTTATTCGTCATGCGATTGAACATTATTGTGGTGTTCCGGTGCTGGGACGTTTGCCCGTGATGAAGGATGTGTCGTTACCGTCTCGTCATCTTGGTCTTATTCCTGCTAAAGAGCAGGTTGACAATGATGCTCGCTGGCAGCGGCTGGCGCAACAGGTGGAGGCGCATATCAATCTTGATCGTCTGTTGGCGCTTTGTGACTGTTCGGCTTTACCGGAGGGTGAGATTCCATCATTGCCTGATCCCGCATTGGCTGATGGCTTGACGTTAGCGTTGGCAGATGATGAAGCCTTTAATTTTTATTACCCAGATAATCTGGAGATGTTGGAGCGGGCAGGGGTACGTATTCACCGTTTTAGTCCACTGCATGATCGCCGTTTACCCGATTGTCAGATGATTTATCTCGGTGGCGGTTACCCGGAAATATACGCCGCTAAGCTGGCCGCCAATAGCGCCATGCGGGAAGCCTTACAGGATGCTCATTATCGTCAGGTTCCCATTTATGCTGAATGCGGCGGCCTGATGTACCTTGGCAAATCATTGACCGACGGTGAGGGGAAGAGCCACCAGATGGCTGGTATTTTGCCGGGAGAAAGTCATATGGGTACGCGGTTGATGCGCTTTGGTTACTGTCAGGCACAGGCCCGTTTTGACACTTTGCTGGCCGCAGAAGGCGAGATTTTACGGGGCCACGAGTTTCATTATTCTGATTTTATCAGCTCAGTGCCCTCAGTCTTTGACTGTACTAAATGGCGTGACGGGATGGCGATACAGCAATGGGCCGGAGGTTATCAGGTACAGCAGACGCTAGCCAGTTATCTTCATATCCATTTTGCTCAGCGTCCTAGTCTGCTTGATCGCTGGTTGAAGTCTGCAAGGAGGCTATTGTGACGCTTGCTGCCTGGTTTGCTGCTTTCTTGCTCGATAGCTGGTTAGGCGATCCGCCGCATTGGCCTCATCCAGTGCGTTGGATTGGTAAGCTGATCTCATTGGTGCAACGGGCGGTTCGGCGCTGTTGTCACAGTGAACGGGCATTGAAAGTTGGTGGAGCAGGGCTATGGATAGTGGTTGTTGGGCTGACTTGGTTGGTGAGTTGGGGATGTTTGTGGCTGATGAACTCCATTCATCCTTGGGTCGGCTGGCTGGTTGAAGTGTGGATGATTTATACCCTGTTGGCTGGCCGTTGTCTGAGTGACGCCGCGCTAGAGGTACATAGCGTATTACGACAGGGCTCCTTGGATGAGAGTCGCCAGCAATTGTCATGGATTGTTGGACGAGACACTTCTCAACTGGATACGCCGCAAATCACCCGCGCAGTGGTAGAGACGGTGGCGGAAAACAGCGTTGATGGGGTTATTGCTCCACTGTTTTTCCTGATGATTGGCGGTGCGCCGTTGGCAATGGCTTATAAAGCAGTTAACACCCTCGATTCAATGGTGGGATACAAAACTCAGGAATACCGCGCTATTGGGTATGTTTCCGCTCGCATGGATGATTTGGCGAATTGGTTACCGGCGCGGTTGAGTTGGCTGTTATTGAGCGCGGCGGCTTGGTTCATCCGGCTTGATTTTCGCCAGGCACTGCGTATTGGCTGGCGTGATCGTTATCAACATACCAGTCCTAACTGTGGCTGGCCGGAAGCGACGGTGGCGGGAGCGTTGGGTATCCGTCTTGGTGGTCCGAATTGTTATTTTGGTGAACGAGTAGATAAACCTTGGATTGGCGATGAACGCCGTAAAATCGCGCTGACGGATATCCCGCGCAGTATCCATTTGATGATGATAGCTTCGCAACTGGCCTTACTGTTGTTTGCGCTGTTGCGTTTACTGTTGGTCGGAATGGCTTAGAAAAGGGCAACAATATGAACTACCTCCAGAAACCTCAGCAAATTGAACAGAATAGCTTTGCAATCATTGGCGATATTATTGCCAGTGAACGCCCCGATTATCGTTTTGTTGATGAGATGCAAGAAGCGGTAATTAAACGGGTAATCCACACTACCGCAGATTTTGACTGGTTGGATATTTTATGGTTCTCGCCGGGTGTGCTGGCCCGCATTACAGAGGCATTAAGTCGGGGATGCACCTTGTATACCGATACGACAATGGCTCAATCCGGTATCAACAAAGCACTGTTACATCAGATGGGGGGTGAATGCCGCTGTTATATCAGTGATCCGCGTGTCGTAGCGATGGCGAAAGCGCAAAGCATCACGCGTTCTATGGCCGCGGTAGACGTCGCACTGGCGGAAGAGGGTGACAAAATCTTTGTGTTCGGCAACGCCCCAACCGCCCTGTTCCGTTTGTTGGAAAGGCAGGCTTCGCCATTGGCGGTGGTTGGGGTGCCTGTTGGTTTTGTTGGCGCGGCGGAATCGAAAGCGGCTTTGATGCAAAGTGAACTGCCTTGTATCGCCGCCGCAGGCCGTAAAGGGGGAAGTAATATCGCGGCGGCGATTATCAATGCCATTCTGTATCGATTACGGGAGGCGCTATGAGTGACGCCACGCAACTAGATAGCATCTGGCATAACGGTAAGCAGTATCGCAAAGGTTACACCACCGGTTCCTGTGCGACTGCGGCCGCCAAGGTTGCCGCATTAATGGTGCTGCGTCAGCAAGTTATCGATCATGTTTCTATTGTGACACCTTCTGGTGTGACATTGCGCCTTAACGTTGAACAACCACTGATTGAAGGCCAGCAGGCGACCGCCGCTATCCGTAAAGATGGCGGCGACGATGTGGATGCTACTCATGGCATGCTGATTTTTGCCCGTGTCACCTTGTGTGACCACGGTGAGATCCATCTGCGAGGCGGGGAAGGTGTCGGCACGGTTACCCGCAAAGGGGTGGGATTGCCGGTAGGCAGCGCTGCGATTAATCGTACACCGCGTCAAACCATTGAGGCCGCAGTACGGGAGGCTATCGGTCCTCTACGGGGCGCGGAGGTGGAAATTTTCGCACCGGAGGGTGAAGAGCGGGCAAAGAAAACTTACAACGGGCGATTGGGGATACTGGGCGGTATTTCCATCATTGGTACTACCGGCATCGTCACGCCAATGTCGGAAGAGAGTTGGAAACGTTCATTGGCGTTAGAACTGGAAATGAAACGTTCGGCGGGTGCTGAAAAGGTCATTCTGGTGCCGGGCAATCACGGTGAGCGTTTTGTGCGTGAACAATTGGGGCTTGATGGTCAGCTAGTGGTAACCATGAGTAACTTCGTTGGTTACATGTTGCAGGAAGCGGTACGGCTTGGGTTCCGCCATATCATGTTGGTGGGGCATCCCGGCAAGCTGGTGAAAGTGGCGGCAGGAATTTTCCATACCCACAGCCATATTGCTGATGGTCGCATGGAAACGTTGATTGCTTATTTGGCATTAATGGGGGCGTCGCAGGAACTGCTGTTGGCGGTGAGTCATTGCGATACCACCGAAGCTGCAATGGAACTGATTGCAGAACACGGCTTGCAGGCAGTTTATGACCGGATTGCCGAACGTATTTGTGAACGAATGCGTGAGATGTTGCGTTTTGCGGTTAATCCGCCGTGCTGTGATGCCATCATGTTCTCTTTTGATAATCAGATACTTGGCGCCAGTCGCCCACTGAATGACATTTTGGAGGCAATGCGATGATCACCGTAGTGGGAATTGGTCCCGGCGATACTGCGTATCTGATACCGCAGGCACAACACTGTATCACTGAGGCGGAGGTATTGGTCGGCGGTAGACGCCACTTGGAGATATTTAGCGGTGTCACCCACGAAACACGCGTACTGGATGCTGATCTTGCCAGTTTACTGGTTTGGCTCCAGAACAACAGTACACGCCAGATTGTGGTATTGGCGTCCGGTGACCCGCTGTTATACGGCATTGGCAAATTATTGTCGGAATATTTTACCGCAGAGGATCTGCGCATCATTCCGGGTATCAGTTCAATTCAATATCTATGCGCTAAAGCCGCGCTGGATATGAACAATATCTATCTGACCAGCAGTCACGGGCGTACCCCGGATTTTGGCTGGCTTTTGCAACACGACAAAGTAGGCATGGTAACTGATGGGCGCGTCGGTCCGCGGGCAATTGCGGAGGCCATTATTGAGCGTGGCCTGAACCGTACATTGATTATTGGTGAAAACCTCTCTTTGCCTAATGAGCGTATTCACCGTCTGCGGCCGGAAGCGGTGGCGACTGACTATGACATGAATGTGGTGGTGATCCTAAATGAGAGATGATGAATTTTTACGCGGACAGAAAGTGCCAATGACCAAAGAACCAGTACGTGCGTTGGCGCTGGAGCGGCTGGAACTCAGTGATGCCAGCCAATTGATTGATGTGGGAGCGGGTACGGGCAGTGTGGCATTGGAGGCGGCATTACGATTTCCGGCTCTGACCGTTACTGCCATTGAACGCAACCCGGCGGCATTGGCCTTGATTGAGGAGAATCGTCAACGATTAGGTTGTCATAATGTGGAGATCATTGCAGGAGAAGCCCCGTTAGCGTTGGATGTAATGGCAGATGCCGTATTTATCGGCGGCAGCGGCGGGCAATTGACTGCCTTGATCGATTGGGCGCTGGATCACATGTACCCCGGCGGCCGCTTGGTATTGACTTTCATTTTGTTGAATAACCTGAATGATGCGCTGGAACATTTGCGGACCTGTCACATCAGTGGCTTGGAGTGCATCCAGTTACAAGCCTCTACTCTGGCATCCCTTGGTAGTGGTCACTATTTCAAACCAAATAATCCGACTTATCTGATTTCCTGTTACAAGGAGAAGATCGATGTCTGAATATTTTGATCCCCGAAAAGTGTGGTTTGTCGGGGCCGGACCGGGTGATAAGGAGTTGATCACCTTGAAAGGCTACCGTTTGCTACAACAGGCGCAGGTGGTGATTTATGCCGGTTCATTGATTAATACCGAACTGTTGGATTATTGCCCGCCAGAGGCTGAGTGTCATGACAGCGCCGGTCTGACGTTGGAGCAGATTGTTGCACTGATGGTTGATGGTGTACGTGCGGGTAAATTGGTGGTGCGGCTGCAAACCGGCGATCTTTCACTGTACGGTTCCATACGCGAACAAGGGGAAGCTTTAACCGACGCGGGCATTGATTTTGTCTCAATCCCGGGTGTCAGCGCGTTCCTTGGGGCAGCCGCTCAATTAGGGGTGGAGTATACCGTACCGGAAGTGGCGCAAAGCTTGATCATTACCCGGATTGAAGGTCGTACACCGGTGCCGCCGCTCGAACAGTTGGAATCCTTCGCTGCTCATCAAACTTCAATGGCGATTTATCTTTCTGTACAGAAGATGAGGCATGTGGCTGCGCGTCTTCAAGCTGGCGGCTATCCGGCGACTACGCCGGTTGCGGTGATATACAAAGCGACCTGGGCTGAAAGTCAAACCGTGCGCGGTACGCTGGCCGATATTGCCGAAAAAGTACAAGCAGCGGGTATCCGTAAAACCGCGTTGATTCTGGTTGGCGCTTTTTTGGGAGAGGAGTACCACTATTCCAAGCTTTACGATGCGGGGTTTAGCCATGAATATCGCCGGGCATGAATCGATTGCGGTGTTCTGTCTGACGCCGGGAGGGGTCAGACTGGTACGTCGGTTGAAAACGCATCTTCCTCTGACCTGTTTTACCAGCGAAAAGCTATTGGAGCCGGGGTTTACGCCTTTTAACGGCAGCTTTGGCGACACGTTGCGTGAAGCATTTAAATGCTATTCGGCGTTGGTGGTAGTGGCGGCGCTTGGCATCACGGTACGCATGCTGGCGCCACTCATAAACGACAAAATGCATGATCCCGCCGTGGTGGTGATTGATGAAGGTGGTCAACATGTTATTAGCTTGCTATCCGGTCATGTGGGAGGAGCTAATGCATTGACTCACCGTTTGGCGAAGTTATTGGGGGCTGATCCGGTGATCACGACAGCTACAGACGTTAACGGGATGGCGGCATTGGACACCCTTGCCACTCAATTAGATGCTGATATGCAGGATTTTCGCCACGTGGTGAAGGTGATAAATCAAATGTTGGTCAGTGGTCAAAAAGTGGGGCTGTGGTGGGATGAGCCACTACTTAACGAACGTGAGCAGTGTGATATCCGGGGTTTTGTCCCGGTAGCGTGTCTGGAGGCGTTACCAAAGCTGGATGCGCTGGTGTGTATCACATTGCGAGATTCGTTGCCGGAATTATCTCTACCGGTTTACAAACTGGTGCCGAAACGGGTTGTCGCCGGGATTGGTTGTCGCCGAGATACGCCATTGCAAACCGTGATTGAGCTATTGCAGCAGCAGATGGCGGAAAACCATTTCGATCTGATGGCGCTGCGTGCCATTGGCAGTGTTGTCATTAAAAAAGATGAACCAGCGCTAAATCAGCTTGCACAGCGTTGGCGTGTACCGTTTGAGTTGTTCAGTGTTAATGAATTAAGTCTTCATGAGCAACGTTTTCCTGCTTCCGATTTTGTACGCCAGACGGTAGGGGTTGGCAGTGTTTCGCAACCTGTCGCCTGGTTGATGAGCGAAGGAAAATTGGTTGGTCGGACCTTGCGTCAGCAGGGCGTCACTATCACTTTGGGGGTATCACAATCATGTTAACAGTAATCGGCATTGGGCCAGGCAATGAATCCATGATGACGCAGGAGGCCATTGAGGCGATCCGCGAAGCTGAAATTATTGTCGGCTATAAAACCTACACCCATTTAGTTAAACATTTGACGATGGATAAAGAAGTGATTAAGACCGGTATGTGCAAGGAGATTGAACGCTGCCAGAGGGCGATCGATCTGGCGTTGTCCGGCCGTAAAGTCGCTTTGATCAGCAGCGGTGACGCGGGAATCTATGGCATGGCCGGTTTAGTGCTGGAATTGGTTTGCCAGCAACAGTGTGATCTTGAAGTCAGGTTGGTCGCCGGGATTACCGCCAGTATTGCTGCGGCGTCGTTGTTGGGCGCGCCGTTGATGCATGATTTTTGTCATATCAGTTTAAGTGATCTGCTAACACCGTGGCCGATGATTGAGAAGCGTGTTATTGCCGCCGCGCAAGCCGATTTTGTTATTTGTTTCTACAACCCACGTAGTCGTGGCCGTGAAGGACATCTTGCTAAAGCATTTGAACTTATGCGGCCGTGGAAAGCGGCGCAGACGCCGGTTGGCGTAGTAAAAGCCGCTGGACGTAAAAAACAGGATAAATGGATCACTACATTTGGCGAGATGGATTTCTCCCCGGTGGATATGACCAGTTTGGTGATTGTAGGCAATCAAACGACCTATTGCCGTGATGGATTAATGATCACGCCGCGGGGGTATGAATTATGAGCCATCCGGCTATCCATGTTTTCGGCGGTACCAGTGACGCCCGGCTGATTTGCCGGGCATTAGACGCAGCAGGAGCACGTTATCGCCTCTCTGTTGCTACTGATGCAGGGAAGCAACTGGCGGGTGATATTCAGGGAGACGTGGTGGTAGGGCGAATGGATGCCGAGGCGATGGTGGATTACTTTGATCGGCATAAGGTACGTTGGGTGATTGATGCTTCTCACCCTTACGCAAATGCATTAAGCCACAACGTGATTACGGCCTGTCGTCGTTTGTCACTGCGGCTTACTCGTTATCAGCGTCCCAGTGAGATTGACTTATTGAGCCATCCACTGTTGCACAAAGTGAATAGTATAGAGGCGGCTTGCGACGTTGCCCGGACGTTAGGGCAACGGATCTTGCTCACCACCGGCAGTAAGCAACTGGAGCTGTATCAGCGTTTACTACCGGGAAAAACGTTGTTGGTACGGGTATTGCCGACCGCCGAGGTGTTGATTCAGTGTGAAGCGTTAGGATTGGGGGTCGATCATATTATCGCGTTGCGTGGGCCATTTACGGCTGAATTTAACCATGCAGTATATGAATTTTGTCACCCTGATGTGGTGATCACAAAAGAGTCCGGGGCCGAAGGGGGATATCAACAGAAAGTCGCTCCCTGCTTGGCGCTTAATATTCCCTGTATTGTGGTGTGCCGTCCGACACAGACCTTACAGGGAGATGAAGGAGAGCAGATTAGTTCGCTGGATGAGTTTGTCCAACACCTAGCCAGTTGGCAGGAATAATGAGGGCAATAAAATGAAAAAAGCACTATTAATCATCAGTTTTGGTACCAGCTATCATCAAACTCGACAAAAAAATATTGATGTCTGTGAACAACAACTGGCAGCGGCTTACCGTGATCGCGATCTGTATCGTGCATTCACCTCAGAAATGATCATCCGTAAACTAAAAAAACGTGATGGCTTACAAGTGGATAACCCACGTCAGGCGTTGGAGCGTTTAGCCAACGAGGGTTATCAGGATGTGGCTATTCAATCCCTGCATGTTATCAACGGCGACGAATATGAAAAGATCGTCAGCGAAGTGCGCACCTTTAGTGATCATTTCCAGCGTTTGGTTGTCGGTACGCCGTTGCTTAACAGTTTTGCCGATTATCAACAACTGCTTATTGCCTTGAAAAATCAGATGCCGCCATTAGATGAGGATGAGCGCGTGGTGTTTATGGGGCATGGCGCTAGTCACCATGCTTTTTCTGCCTACGCGTGCCTTGATCACTTGATGAGTTCACATAATTTCCCGGCGTTGGTCGGCGCGGTGGAAAGCTACCCGGAAATCGACAATATCATCATTCGCTTACGGCGGCAGGCAGTACGTAAGGTACATTTGATGCCGTTAATGCTGGTGGCTGGCGATCATGCGATTAACGATATGGCATCAGACGAGCCGGATTCGTGGCGTTCTCAATTAGAAGCTGTTGGAATCAAAACCCAATCTTGGTTACAGGGATTAGGTGAAAATCCACTGATCCGTGAAATGTTCGTTCAACACTTGGCAGATGCGTTACAGACAGATCAGCAGGAGGTGATGTGATGAATGGAAAACTTTATGCCATAGGCGTCGGTCCGGGCGCCAGCGACTTGATTACCATACGCGCAGCTCGAATACTTGCTAGCCTTGATGTGCTTTATGCCCCTGCGGGGCGTAAAGGGGGGGATAGTCTGGCGCTCTCCATCGTGCGTGAATACCTGTTACCCCACACAGAAATTCGTACCTGCCATTTTCCGATGAACAGTAATGGCGAAGAGAAACAGGCGGTATGGGATGAAGTGGCGCAACAATTGCAAGATGAAGTAGCAAAAGGGCTGCAAGTGGGTTTTATCACGTTGGGTGATGCCATGTTGTTTAGTACTTGGGTCTTTTTGCTGGCGCGAATTGGTCGGCAAGAGTGGCTAGAAATTGTCCCGGGTATCACCTCTTTTGCCGCGATTGCTGCGCGTACCGTACTACCACTGGCGATGGAACAGCAATCAATGGCGATAATGTCTTGCACTGCGCCGGAAGCTGAGTTGGAGCAGGCGCTGCAAACGCATGATTGCGTGGTGCTGATGAAAGTTTATAACCGTTTTGCCGCTGTGAGTACATTGTTGACACGCCTGAATTTGTTTGAACATGCCTTGTTGATGGCGGACGCTACATTGCCAAGTGAGCAGTGCTGGCGTCGTTTGGAACAGGTGGACGCCGATCAAAAATTACCTTATTTCTCTACCATTTTGGTCAATAAGCAATGGTATGTTGAAGCATAAGGTAGATAAAGAATCGGGATCGCCATTGTAAAAACTGAGGAGCAGCTTTTTGCTCTGCTACACCAATAAAAGGAGATAGCATGATGGGCTTGTCTTTAATGTTGCAGGGTACGGCATCCGATGTTGGGAAAAGTGTGTTGGTTGCGGGCTTGTGCCGTATCTTTGTTCAGGATGGTTATCGCTGCGCACCGTTTAAATCACAGAATATGGCGCTGAATTCTGGTATCACTATTAACGGCGAGGAGATGGGAAGGGCGCAAATTTTTCAGGCAGAGGCGGCAGGTATCGAGCCTGATGTGCGGATGAACCCGGTATTGCTTAAACCCACCAGCGAGCGTAAGGCGCAAGTTGTGTTGATGGGAAAAGTAGCCTGTAGCATGAATGCGGTGGAGTATCACCAATACAAGCCTAGTTTACAACAGCAAATTTGCGAGGTTTTTCACAGTTTGGCGGGTGAATATGACGTCATTGTGCTGGAAGGTGCTGGCAGTCCGGCGGAGATTAATCTGCGAGATCGCGATATTGTCAATATGGGGATGGCGGAGATGGTTGATGCCCCGGTGTTGTTGGTCGCGGATATCGATCGCGGCGGTGTATTTGCAGCTATTTATGGCACATTGGCACTGCTACGCCCGGAGGAAAAAGCGCGGGTAAAAGGAGTGATCATCAATAAATTCCGAGGTGATATCAGCCTGCTCCAGCCGGGTATTGAACAGATTGAAGCCTTGACTGGAGTGCCTGTCTTGGGAGTCATGCCTTGGCTGAATATTGATCTGGAAGATGAAGATGGTGTCGCGTTACAAACCGGCAAATATGATGGCGCAACAGAAAAGGCGCTGGATATTGCCGTGATTCGTTTGCCCCATATTGCCAATTTTACTGATTTTAACGCGCTGGCGGTGCAGCCGGATGTTCGTTTGCGTTATGTGACTCAACCATCCGCGTTGCAGCCGTCGGATCTGATTATCTTACCCGGTAGCAAAAACACGTTGGGAGATTTGCAGTGGTTAAGGCAGAACGGGTTAGCGGATGCCTTGTTAACGGCACATCAGGCTGGTGTTCCGGTTATCGGTATCTGCGGTGGTTATCAAATGTTGGGGAAACGGATCATTGATGGCGTGGAATCGGGCATTGAACAGATGGATGGCCTTGGATTGCTGGATATGGAAACCCGCTTTGCCGATGAAAAGGTGACAACCAGAGTAAAGGGTAAGTGCCTGTCAGCATTGCCGGGCTTGCTGTCAGACTGCATTGAGCAGCCTATCCGAGGTTATGAAATTCATATGGGCAATTCATTACTGGGGGAGGATGCAATACCGTTTGCCTGTATTACTGAGCGTAACGGCCAGTCGGGTAGCTGGTGTGATGGTGCGGTTAATCGAGAGGGCAATGTGATGGGCAGTTATATTCATGGCTTGTTTGATAGCGCTAATTTTACCCGCGCGTTGCTTAATACTTTGCGTCAGCGCAAAGGATTGACGGCTTATCAAGGGGAAACATTGGATTATACCCACTACAAACAGACTCAATTTGACCTCCTGGCGAAAGCCATGCGTGAACACTTGGATATAGAACGGATTTATCAGTGTATGAAAACCCATCGACAAGGTTCGGCTCCGTGATTTTGATTACCGGCGGCGTCCGCAGTGGTAAAAGTGTGCTGGCGGAGAAACTAGCGGCGCAAGCGAGTGAACAGGTATTGTATATTGCAACTGCCGTGGTGACCGACAGTGAAATGGCTGAACGTATACAACTGCACCGTGAAAATCGGCCAGCCCATTGGCGCACATGGGAAGGTTATCGCGATCTCGGTGCAGTTATCACGACACAAACCCGACCGGGAGAAGCGGTTATCTTGGAATGTATCACCACCTTAATTACCAACCTATTATTTGAGCAAGCTGGGGAGACGCCGCCTGAACACATGGATTTTGCGGTATTGGAGGTGGGAATTCAGCAACAAATTAGCGATCTGTTAGCGGCTTGTGCCGGCATGACTTCCCCGATATATCTGGTCACTAACGAACTGGGAATGGGCATTGTGCCGGAAAACCGTCTGGCCCGTCATTTCCGCGATATTGCCGGAAGGGTTAACCAGCGGCTGGCGGCGGCTGCCAGTGAAGTATTTTTGATGGTATCGGGAATTGAGGTAAAAATTAAATGAATCTGCGTCTGTTTCTTGCCAGCTTACAATTTATGACTCGCATTCCAGTACCATCGCGCTGGACACAGGGATTAGAAATAGATCAGTACGTGCGCGGTATAGCGAGTTTCCCACTGGTTGGATTGATTGTCGGTATGCTTGCTGCGGCGGTTTTTACCTTGTTGGCTCCTTGGTGTGGCGTGCCCTTGGCGGCATTGGGGTACGTACTAGCGCTGGCGTTGTTAACTGGGGCTCTTCATCTTGATGGTTTAGCCGATACCTGTGATGGCGTGTTTTCTGCCCGTAAGCGGGAAAGGATGCTAGAGATTATGCGTGATAGCCGTTTGGGAACAAATGGTGGTTTAGCATTGATCTTCCTTATTTTGGCGAAAGTGCTGGTGGTGAGTGAATTATCTCTGCGTGGCGCTCCTATGCTAATGGTTTTGACTGCGGCATCTGTTGCGGGCAGGAGTGCGATTATCTTGTTAATGTACCGCCAGCATTGTGCTCGTGAAGGGAGTGGATTGGGGAATCTCTATATCGGGCGGGTTAACGGTTATCAGACACTGTTGACATTGTTAGGCGGGGCAATGTTGATTGCTCTACTGATGCGCTGGTCTGGCGTGTTGGCGTTAGCGATCACGCTGTTGGTTATCGGGTTGTTGGCGGTGTATTTGCATCGACGATTAGGCGGTCAGACCGGTGATACCCTTGGTGCGTCAGTGGAGGTTGGGGAGTTGGTGTTTTTACTGGCGCTACTGTGAGCAACTTCCTAACAGAATGTCCAACTCCCTATTCTTGCGCCAAGCATTAGCTGGCTGAAAGAATAACAGTAATAGGCGCGTAATGTTTACGGGCGGAAATTTGGCGACTTTCCCAGCGATCATGAGTTGCTTGAAGGTTAATCCAAAAATCCTCGTCTGTTTCAAATAAACCGGCCAATTGCGTGGCTTCTTCAACGGATAGGCGCCGGGAATTATTCGCAATTTGGCCGATAACCTTGCGAGAAACACCCATCGCATTCGCCAACTGCTGAAGGAATAAGATGCCCCTAAAAAAATATATGATATGCCGGAGTGATTGTCTCCTGTCAGTCTAAAAAAACGAATCTGAATCTACATGTTTCTGAATTAGCTATCCTTAAACACATCTGAGGTTGAGTAACGATAATGCGACTATTTTTGGTTCGGCATGGTCAAACGGAAGCGAATCTGAGCGGAGTTTTCTGCGGTATGACGGATGTGGAGCTGACTGAAACGGGAATTAATCAGGCTCGGCAAGTTGCCCGTTATCTATCGGCAGTGACATTTTCACAAGCGATGAGCAGCACGCTACGGCGGGCTTGCCATACTGCGGAGATTATTCTGGCCGATCATTCTCTATCAGTTAGCATTGATGCTCAACTTAATGAGATGCATTTCGGCGCATGGGAAATGCGCCATCACCGTGATTTGCAGCATGAAGACGCTCAAGCCTGGGCTGATTGGTTAGCAGATTGGCAACAGGCATCCCCGACCGGGGGTGAAACTTTTCCGACATTTGCGGCCCGGATAGAACATGTGGTTCAGCAACTGCTGATACAAGAAAGTCAGGATAATCTGTTATTAGTCGCGCATCAGGGGGTATTGGGCTTATTACTGGCGCGTCTGCTAGCTATGCCGCCTGCTGCTATGTGGCATTTTCATTTTGAACAGGGAGCGTACAGTGTCGTGGAAATCCAACATGGATTTACTACATTACGTACATTTAATAACCGCATTGACTGGCTGCTTGAGATACGGAAATAACACCATGCAAACATTGTCATCGATCATTAATGCTATTGTGCCATTGGATAACGTTGCGATGGTGCGTACTGCCACTCGATTGAATGGGCTGGTTAAACCGACAGGCAGCTTCGGTCGTCTGGAACATCTGGCGATTCAGCTTGCCGGAATGCGAGGATTGCCGGGCCATCATATTGATCGTAAACAGATTATTGTGATGGTTGCTGATCATGGGGTTTATGACGAAGGCGTGACCATATCGCCTAAGTCAGCAACGGCTATTCATGCGCAGAATATGATGAAAGGGATCACTGGTGTTTGCGTTTTGGCGGTGAACGCGGGCGCAGATATTAAAGTTGTGGATGTGGGCATTGATAGTGATCCTGTTCCGGGATTAGTGAACATGAAGATGGGGCGCGGCAGTGGCAACATTGCTCAAGGGCCAGCGATGAGCCGCCAGCAAGCAGAAGATCTGTTGCTGGCAAGTGCGCACCTGACATTGGAACAGGTTGCAAATGGCGTGAAATTGTTTGGCGTGGGGGAATTGGGTATGGCGAATACCACACCGGCGGCGGCTGTAGTCAGCGTCTTTACCGACAATCATCCACAACAGATCGTCGGCATTGGAGCTAACTTTCCCAGAGAACGCCTGCATCATAAAGTGGCGGTTGTGCAACAGGCGATAGAAATCAATCGACCTGATGCCAGAGATGGCATTGATGTATTGGCAAAGATTGGTGGTTATGATTTGGTGGGGATGACGGGCGTCATGCTTGGCGCGGCTTCTGCCGGGCTGCCGGTGATTCTGGATGGATTCCCCTCTTACGCGGCGGCGCTGGCCGCTTGTCGAATCGCTCCTGATGTGCGTCATTACCTGATTCCTTCGCATTTATCGGCAGAGAAAGGCTCCATTATTGCGTTGCAACACCTGCAACTAGCGCCTTATCTACATTTGGACATGCGTTTGGGGGAGGGGAGCGGCGCTGCGTTGGCTATGCATCTGGTGGATGCGGCTTGTGCTATGTATAACAATATGGGGCTATTGGCCGATAGCAATATTGTGCTGCCGTTGTAAAAGAATGAGAGAAAAAGCGTTATCGGGGTAGGATAACGCGGAGAAAATGGTATTTGATTTATACCCGTTATCCTTCAAGTTGCCTCTTTGTTGGCTGCGCTCACTCACCCCGGTCACATAGTTATCTATGCTCCCGGGGATTCGCTCCCTTGCCGTCGCGATGCATCTTGAAATCCATAGGGTATATTTCAGCAAACTCAGGGTCCTTACGAATTATTTCAATTACTGCTTCATCATGACTACGTGATCTGCTCATGGTTTCCAATACTGAATATAAATTAAGGTTTTTGGCGGAAGGGATCAGAAAATACCCTGCTTTATGCCAGCATTTTACTGAGTGCTGATCTCTGGTCTCTTATTGGCGTGGGTCATACCAATAAGAGACTGAATAAAGCTTTATATTGTTGCCTCCGTTACCTATCAGTGTGAAGTCACGGATACCTCAAGATTTTTACCCATTGCCCCGATAGCACGCTGAACAGTGTCGATTTTTGTTGAATGCCGTAAATTAAAAATACGTTGTACTTCCTGTTTTTTAACCGTAATACGCACGGCCAGCTCCACCTGAGTTAAGCCGGAATCAATAAACGTATTCAACATCATAATTTTTGCTGCAACACTTATAGGCACATCGACAAAATCACCTGTTATTGAACTAGGTAAAGGCACTTTCTCACTGTCTTCAAAATAAAACTCAAAAGCGGTAATAAGTGCATCAAGCGCCATTTCTAGCGCTTCTTCGCGTGTATCACCTTGTGTAAGGGCCTCTGGTATATCGGGAAACGATACAACAAAGCCGCCCTCATCGGCTGACTGTAAGTTTACTGGATATCGCATATTTTTTTATGGTGAAAGTCCGCAAGTACCAGCCACGAAGGGCTGGATTTGTTAAAGACCTAACTGCTTGATAATGGCTCTTCTTAGAGCTTCTTTTATCTCATTGCCGGGGTGCCTCGGCATTACGCTTCGTTTCCCCATTCCTCCTTTTTGTTCTGCTCTGCTATAACTAACCTTGGGCAAAAACTTTAAGTGTTTTGGGTAAATATATCTTGTACAATTTGATTACCAATATCTCTCATCTATTCTGAGTTTGCTTGGATTAGTAAATTAATTAAATTACTAACACAAAAATATTAACTGAGTCTATCTTGTCATGAAATATATCACATTTTTTGGAATAAAACTTATAACTAATTATAATTCTTATTAATTTGATATATATTCACGTTTTTGAAAAATTGACTAACTGATGGTTATTTATGGCAAATATAATCTATTTGGAAATTAAGGGTGATAAACAAGGTTTGATATCACAAGGATGTTCAACGGTTGATTCTATTGGTAACACATGTCAGCTTGGTCATGAAGACCATATATTTGTTTATGAATTGACGTCTAATATAACCAGAGGTCAACTGTTAACCATCAACCGGTTGAGATAAGAAAGCCAATAGACAAATCTTCTCCTCTTTTGGGATTAGCCATAACCAATAAAGAATCGCTGCAATGTATTTTTTATTTTTACAGAACATCAACTAAAGGTGGTTTAGAACTCTATTATAAGATAAAACTCACCGGCGCATATCTATGTGGATTGAATGGCTTTTATCCAAATTCATCTACGCATAATGAATGCCAGCCACAGGAGAGTTTATCTTTAATGTATAAATCAATAACGTGGGAACATGTTATGTCCGGCACTAGTGCATATAGTATATGGGAAGACAACGTTTATTGAGGTTTTTATGAAAGGGATATCCCATCTTTCTTATGATTTAAATAATTACGCTTCGTCATTGAAGCGTAAAGCACACTTGGCTGCCAGCTTTTTTATAGAGGATAGCCAGTTGAGAATGTCATATTTAAAAGAAATTGATGACTTTGTTAATATAAAAACACGTGAGTTTAAAAATACCTTTGATGTAAATGAAAAGAAGAGATTGGTTTATGAAGTAAAAGATGAATATGAAATAACGGAAAGAGAATATCAGGCTTTAAGGCGTAAGGATTATACCAAATATATTGTAACCGATATATTTGAAGATCATGGTGTGGTTAAATACGCAAAAATAGGCGGTGGGGTTGTTGCTGGTGGTGTTCAGATGTTTGCTGGTTTTTCAATTTTTAAGTCAGGTAAATTAGTAAGATCTAAAACTGTCAAATCACTGGGAGTTGTTTTATTCGCTCATGGAGGTAATAACTTTTATGAATCTATTAGTCCGATTCTTTATGAGAATCAAGATATCGGCTGGGTCAGGGCAGGATATAGGCACATCTCTCATGCTTTAGGTTATGATGATGGTGTAGCTGATGTTGCTTATAGTTCAGTTGATTTAATGGCAAGTGCATATGGAACATATGGAATGCTCAAGCTTAAACCGGTTAAATCTAAGAATAATATATCAGGAGGCTATTCTGTCAAACCGGGGACGGGGAAATTGTTCAGATATATTAATTCGGATTTTTCCAGAAAATGGAGGTTAACACCAAATCCTATTTTAACCATTCAAATATCTGGTAGTATGTATAAAGTCAAACTTTTGATAGATGATATATATAAACTTCATGACGATTGAAGTTTATTTTTTATTTTAAAACGAATATAGAAAATTAACAATTTTGAACCTGTGATTAAATTACAGCTAACGGAAAGACTGTAGTAAATAAAAGCAGAAATAGCAAAAAATAAGTAAATAGATGACATTAATGGAATTCCATATGCCATTTCACTGAAAAACATGCCTGTTATTATAAATGAAAAAACTGAAGTAGAAAATGTTAATGGTAAAGAGACTTCTTCAGCTATAAATAACAGATAATGACAAAAACAATCTGTTTTACTTTGGTATTTGTCATAAACATCAGGCTCATCTTTGTGTAGAATAATAAAGCTTCTCTTTATCTTAAGTAATTCTTTTAAGGTGAATCCGCTATTTAATATTAATTTTCTTAAGTCAGTTAGGTTCATTTGTTTAGGCTCGATTTTATTTGGTCTTATAATCAGTTATTTTTATCATGTTTTATTGGTGAACTCAATGGTTAAATTTGTTTTTTATTTTAAAACGAATATAGAATATTGCTAATTTTGATCCTGTTATGAAATTACAGTTAACGGAGTAGCTGAAATAGAATAAAGCTGATATTGTTATTGATAAGTAAACAAAAATCATCAATGGAATTCCATATGCTTTTCCACCGAAAAACATTCCTGATATTATAAATAAGTTAATTAGTGTTGAATATATTAATGGTATAGCGACTTCTTCAGCTATAAATAACAGATAATGACAAAAACAATCTGTTTTGCTTTGGTATTTATCATAAATATCAGGCTCATCTTTATATAGCATAATAAAGTTTCTCTTTATCTTAATCAATTCTTTAAAGGTGAATTCGCTATTTAATATTAATTTTCTTAAGTCAATTAAATTCATTTGTTTAAACTCATTGTTATAACTATATAAATTGCTTGCCGTAAAATACTTATTCTTTATAACTGTTTGAGTTTTTCTTTTGTTTTTAGACGAATATAGAAAATGACTAATTTTATACATGTGAAAAAATTATAACGATAGCGGTGATAAAAAGACTTATAGCATATGCATATTATTGTTAGAATTATATAAATGAGCGACGCAAATGATAAAATGGATATTGTATTTTTATCATAGCTGAGAAGCCCAGCTATTATGAAGCATGTATATGTGAAAGTTAAAAATAACACGGGATCTCCGGCATCTTCAGCAAGCACTATTATAACATTGTAAATATTATCGCTTTTTGTGTAATATCTTATTACATATCTTCTTTCATCATCGTCAAGATTTTTAAAGGTCCTTTGCAGCATAAGAAGCTCTTTAAATGTGAATCCACTACTGAGGGTTAATTTTCTTAACTTTTCCAAATCCATCTATTCAATCTCATAATATTTTGTTGATATAATGACTTATCATAACATAATTATAACTTTATTATACCTAATAAATGCATTATTTATATCTGTTTTTCAAAAGTTTGTTGTATTTAATGGTATGGTACTGCTGTCGTAATAGAAATGAGAGAGAGAATTG
>NZ_JAZGJN010000209.1:0-22496 GCF_038085095.1 Photorhabdus sp. P32
CCAGCTGAGCTATGGATGCGTGGTTTAAATGGCGGTGAGAGAGGGATTCGAACCCTCGATGCAGCTTTTAACCGCATACTCCCTTAGCAGGGGAGCGCCTTCAGCCTCTCGGCCATCTCACCGTACGCTTTCTTTCGAATCGCGACTCAGAACTTTTGTTTAAGCTCCTCGTCACTGCGTGGCGCACATATTACTTTCCCAGACTTATAAGTCAAACAATTTTTCTAAACCTGTGTTTGTTTGAACACTTCACACACAAGATGTTTAGTTTGACGTCAAAAAGTGTGCTTTATCAGCAGTAAATTATCACAACCTCAATTTAAGTGCATGCAAATCATTATTCGCCACAATAGCATGATAGGAACACGATATTCTTACGATAGAAAAACAAAAAAGGGGGAAAATAGACAAGAATTTAAGAAATTAGTAAGACCAAAAAATACCAACAGAGATGAAATCCCTCAAAAATGGCGCCCGGTTCTGACAGAGATAGGACGCCAACTTAGAGTCAGTAAGTTGTTGGCTGAGACTTTTCGGCCTGAATCCGCTGATAAATTTCTTCACGGTGAACAGAAACTTCTTTAGGGGCATTTACACCAATACGAACTTGGTTACCTTTAACCCCCAGTACTGTAACTGTTACCTCATCGCCTATCATGAGCGTTTCACCAACTCGACGAGTCAGAATAAGCATTCTTTGCTCCTTGAAAATTTAAAAGAGTCGGGTCTTTCGGTTTCCCCGCTATTATCCATCAAACACCGTGAAAACGTAAAACAATGGTATATGCTTAAAGTATAAGCAATTTTAAGCGCATTTCCTACCTATATAGTTTAGCCAAAATAAATAAATATGCGCTTAACCTTTTAACAATTTCACAACAAGATTTCAAGGCACCATAAAAACAACGCTATGATGCCCTTTAAACTCAGGTAATACCGCTTATAGCCGCGATGCTACCCACTCTTCCACGCTATCCAAAGCAGAAGGCAACGCTTCAACATCAGAACCACCTGCCTGGGCCATATCAGGGCGACCACCGCCTTTACCACCGATTTGCTGAGCTACAGAAGAAATTAACTCACCTGCTTTTATTTTAGCAGTCAGATCCTTTGTGACACCAACAATTAAGCTGACTTTATCATCACTTATAGTGGAAAGCACAATAATCGCTGAATCTAGTTGATTTTTTAGATCATCAACCATCGTTCTCAACATCTTAGGTTCTGTATTGCTTAACTGACTGACCAACAACTTCACGCCCTTCACTTCTTTCGCTTTACTTGCTAAAGAAGAGCTCTCTTGTGCAGCCTGTTGATCTTTAAGCTGTTGAAGCTCTTTTTCCAACGCTTTGGTTCTATCCAACGTCACCCGTACTTTTTCACTCAGGCTATGGATATCACTTTTCACTAATTGAGCAATATCCTGAATTAAATCAACCTGTTGATGTACAGACTCCAACGCTTTTTTACCTGTAATCGCTTCGATCCTACGGATACCCGCAGCCGTTCCAGATTCAGCAATAATACGGAACAAGCCAATATCACCGGTACGATTCGTATGAGTCCCTCCACATAATTCAGTGGAAAAATCCCCCATTGACAGTACACGGACTTGTTCTTCGTATTTTTCACCAAACAGTGCCATTGCACCTTTGGCTTTTGCTGTTTCCAGATCCATCAATTCAGTAACAACAGGTGAATTTTGACGAACTTCGGCATTAACCAAATCCTCAACCTGACGGATCTGCTCTGGTTTCATCGCTTCAAAGTGAGAAAAATCAAAGCGAAGGTATTTATCGTTAACCAGAGAGCCTTTCTGTGATACGTGCTCACCCAAAATTTGACGTAACGCAGCATGTAACAGATGAGTTGCTGAGTGATTCAAACGAATTGCATCACGACGTTCAATATCAATAACCGCATTGATGTTATGGTTTACACTTAAAGTACCTTTTTCAAGCTTACCAATATGACCAATAGCCTGACCATATTTTTGTGTATCAATAACACAAAAAGCACAATCGGTATTACTCAGAATACCTGAGTCACCAACTTGTCCACCGGACTCAGCATAAAAAACGGTCTTATCCAGTATAACAATCGCTTCTTCACCCGCTTGAATTTGATTGACTGATTCACCATTACGGAAAATAGCAGTTACTATTGCCTGCTGTTCGTTATGATCGTAACCAGAGAAATCACTGCGTTCATCAACTTTGATCAATTCATTATAATCGGTACCGAAACCACTTGATTCGCGAGCACGACGACGCTGATTTTCCATCGCCGCTGCAAATCCCGCTTCATCAACGCTAATATTACGCTCACGGCAAACATCAGCAGTTAAATCCACAGGGAAACCATAGGTATCATACAGACGGAAAGCCGTTTCGCCATCCAGAATATCGCCGGACAGTTTTGCCAGTTCATCGTCTAGCAACTGAAGACCACGTTCCAGAGTACGAGCAAACTGCTCTTCTTCTGTTTTCAAAATCTGCTCAACAATTGTTTGCTGGCGTTTAAGCTCTTCTCCCGCAGCGCCCATCACGTCTATCAATGGGGCAACCAGTTTGTAGAAGAAGGTCTCTTTAGCCCCCAACATGTTTCCGTGACGGATAGCTCGGCGGATAATACGACGCAGAACATAACCACGGTTTTCATTAGAAGGAACAACACCATCACAAATCAAAAATGCACATGAACGAATGTGATCAGCAATAACCCGCAGAGATTTATTACTCAGATCATCTGTAGCGCCAGTGACATTAGCAACAACTGTAATCAAATCACGGAACAGATCGATCTCATAGTTAGAATTGACGTGCTGCAATACAGCGGCGATCCGCTCTAGCCCCATCCCCGTATCTACTGATGGTTTTGGCAACGGCTCCATCGTGCCATCAGCATGACGGTTGAACTGCATAAAGACGATATTCCAGATTTCAATATATCTGTCACCATCTTCCTCTGGGCTTCCTGGAGGTCCACCCCAAATATGTTCGCCATGATCATAAAAAATTTCAGTGCAAGGACCGCAAGGACCGGTATCACCCATTTGCCAGAAATTATCCGATGCATAAGGCGCACCTTTGTTATCACCAATGCGGATAATTCTTTCTGCTGGTATTCCGACTTCATTCTTCCAAATATCATAGGCTTCATCATCTGTCTGATAGACAGTCACCCATAATTTTTCTTTAGGCAAATTGAACCAATCTTTGCCAGTCAGAAGTTCCCAAGCATAGCTAATAGCATCATGTTTGAAATAGTCACCAAAACTGAAATTACCGAGCATCTCAAAGAAAGTATGATGACGTGCGGTGTAACCTACATTTTCTAAATCGTTATGTTTACCACCGGCACGAACACAACGCTGAGCAGTTGTTGCTCGGGAATAAGATCTTTTGTCTTGTCCAAGAAATACATCCTTAAACTGGTTCATCCCTGCGTTGGTAAACAGCAGTGTTGGGTCATTATTTGGCGCCAAAGAACTACTTGGTACGATTTGATGCCCTTTAGTATGAAAAAAGTCGAGAAACGCTTGACGGATCTCAGCGGTGCTTTTGCTCATAATTGTCCCGAAATCAAGCTGGAAAAACAGATTTATGAATTGGTTAGGCGGGATATTCCATCACCTATTTTCAACTCACGAATAAACAAAGTGGGGATAAGATAAAAGTTCTTCTATTAGAAGTAAAATCCCAGATACATCCATTCGCTGGCAGCATTGTAAATCGTCTGGGTATTTTCTGAAAGCATGATCGCATAATATGGATAATACTCGCTTTCTGAGAGAAGAAACCGCGTCATTATTAACGCGGTATAAGTTTGATGACAAAACTTTTACAGCTTTAATACGAGAATACAAACTACCGATATAATTAGTTAGATTAGAATTCTTCGTTATTCATCTCTTCGTTTCCATCACCTTCGTAATCAGAAGCAGCACTACTGAATTCACCGGCATTATGCAACAGCATTTCACGTAATTTTTTATCCAGTTCAGTAGCAATTTCAGGGTGCTCTTTCAGGTAGATGGTAGCATTCGCTTTGCCTTGACCAATTTTATCGCCATTATAGCTGTACCATGCGCCTGCTTTTTCCACCAGTTTATGCTTCACGCCTAAATCGATTAATTCACCATAAGTGTTAATGCCTTCGCCATACATAATCTGGAATTCTGCTTGCTTAAATGGCGCTGCCACTTTGTTTTTTACTACCTTAACACGGGTCTCGCTACCAACAACCTCTTCGCCATTTTTTACAGAACCAATGCGGCGAATATCCAGACGAACAGAAGCATAGAATTTCAGCGCGTTACCACCGGTTGTTGTTTCAGGATTACCGAACATGACACCAATTTTCATACGAATCTGGTTGATAAAGATCAACAACGTATTGGAGCTTTTCAAGTTACCGGCCAGTTTACGCATTGCCTGACTCATCATTCGAGCTGCCAGCCCCATATGAGAATCGCCAATTTCCCCTTCTATTTCAGCTTTTGGCGTTAAAGCAGCAACGGAGTCTACGATAATCACATCAACAGCGCCGGAACGTGTCAACGCATCACAGATCTCAAGAGCCTGTTCCCCCGTATCGGGTTGAGAACACAACAGATTATCAATATCAACACCTAACTTCTTAGCATAGATAGGATCAAGGGCGTGTTCAGCATCAATAAACGCACAGGTTTTACCTTCACGTTGTGCTGCGGCAATAACCTGTAACGTCAGCGTTGTCTTACCAGAAGATTCCGGACCATAGATTTCAACAATACGCCCCATCGGCAGGCCGCCAGCGCCTAATGCAATATCCAGCGACAATGAACCCGTGGAGATAGTTTCAACGTCCATTGAACGGTCTTCGCCCAAACGCATGATGGAACCTTTGCCAAACTGTTTTTCAATTTGGCCTAGTGCCGCTGCTAGTGCTTTTTGTTTATTTTCATCAATAGCCATTTTTACTCCCTCGTAAGCAATGAAAGGGCTCTCTCACTGCCGATGAATAATTTCTGATACTAAAACGTTGTCTGCAATTATACTGTATAATCATACAGCATCAAGTTAATTTTTTATACCCGTTATCTTTCAAGCTGCCTCTTTGTCGGCTGCACTCGCTCACCCTAGTCACATAGTCAGCTATGCTCCCAGGGATTCGCTCCCTTGCCGTCGCGATGCATCTTGAAATCCATTGGGTATATAATCTCTGATAACAATGTTTTCAGAGAATAGATGACAGCTTGAAGGCGTACTTCATTTCTATCACCGTTAAAACAACAATGGCGGGACACAACTTCTACCCCATTTACCGTTAGATATGCAAATCCGAACCACACTGTACCAACAGGTTTTTCTGCACTGCCGCCATCAGGCCCGGCAATGCCGCTGACCGAAACCGCCAGATCTGCCTGCGCGGCTTTCAGTGCTCCTGCGGCCATTTCGCTCACAACCTGTTCACTAACAGCGCCATATTGCTGCAAAACCGCTTCTGACACACCAAGCATCTGATGCTTAGCTTTATTACTGTATGTCACAAAGCTTCGGTCAAAATAAGCAGAGCTACCAGCAATATCGGAAATGGTCTTCGCCAACCAGCCACCGGTGCAAGATTCAGCACAAGTCACCCACAGTTTGTGCTGTCTCAGTTTCTCTCCCAGTTCAATACTAAGCTGAGTCAGAATTTTTTCACTCATAACACACTCTTTATCCGGTAAAAGATCAATTTCTTTGAAACCGGTTCCAAATCCACAAACTCGTGATTGTCAACGCCAACAGAGTCCCAAAGCCTATCCCTGTTGTAACAACCGGGACGCCTATTTTAATAACCAATGAGTACAAGCCAAGCATCAATAACATGGCGATATTCTCACCCAAATTCTGCACTGCGATTGCATAACCGGCCCCAATCGTTTGTCTGCCGCTTTCCTGCAATAATGCATTCAATGGCACAATAAACAAACCGCCAAAAATACCGAGAATGATTAATAAGACGTAGGAAGCCCAAATACTTTGCTGAACAGCAAAAATGATCACCATCACGCCGATTAAAACACCAGCAGGCATACAACGGTGGACTGTTTTAAGGGTGATGAAACGGGCAGCAACACCGGCGCCAATAATAATGCCGACAGCAACCATCACATTAAGTATTGTCGGCGTGCTATTGTCAGAAATTCCCAGAACAACAGGCACCCATAAGACTAATAGGAATCTCAGTGTTATACCTGCTCCCCAGAACAAACTGGTGCCAATTAAAGAAAATCGAGCGCCTTTGTTATGCCAAAGAATACAACAAGATGAAGTAAAGTCTGTCAGCATCTTTTTCAGATTCCAGCCTTTATCCTGACGTACAGCCGATAATCGGGGGATAAAGAAATTAGCGACAACAGCAATACCATACATCAGCGCACAAACAAGCAGTGCGACAGCCAGGTTCCAATCAGACAAAAAACCGCCAGCAACTGAACCGGTAAGAATGGCAATTATCGTTGAAGCTTCCATCAAACCATTAGCTTTTACTAAACGGTCGCCATCGGTCAGTTCAACCAATATTCCGTATTTAGCCGGTGAATATGATGCAGCTCCCACTCCCACCAAGGCATAACCCAGAAATGGATCGTATCCCAGACAGATAGTAAACGCGCCCAACAACTTGATGCTATTAGCAAACAACATCACCCGATCTTTCGGGAAACGATCGGCAATTTGCCCCACAAAAGGCGCCAATAGGATATATGCCAAAACAAACACTATCTGTAATATCGGCTGACTCCAGTCAGGATAAAACTGGGCTTTCAACTGTGCCAAAATCGCAAACAACAGCGCATTATCGGCAAAAGCCGAAAAAAACTGCGACACCAATACGGCTTTCATGCCACGGGTTAATAGCGGCTGAACAACGGAGGATGTATTCACAATGATTATTCCTGTCCAGCTTCGGCTATTTTACACAAAGTGACAAAATCGGCTTTACCACTGTCAAGTGCTGGCAATGATTTCACATAACGAATATCACAAGGAATTGCTAACTCCGGGATACCCATTTCCTGAGCAGCCTGACACATTGATGAATATTTCAGTTGCGAATCAGTTGTGAACAACACCCATCTTTCTCCTTCGTTATGACCATTCTTAACGGTAGCAACATGCATGGCATCAGGAGAGACCTTCAATGCAAGTTGCTCTACACTTTCCAATGACACGGTTTCTTCCTGTTTAGCAAAACGTTTCCCCCGACCAAGACGTTTCCCCTGACCAAGACGTTTCCCCTGACCAAGAATAGTACAGAATCCCTGTTCATCAATTGAAACAATGTCTCCAGTATCGAACCAACCAAACTGAATATTCCCATGCTCATCTTTTGCCGCAGGTGGTTCTAAATGATTTGGATTTTCAACGCTCAGATACCCCTTCATCATATTCGGGCCACGTAGCTGCAAACGTCCCCCCTTCTTAATTCCTGCTACCGGAATCAAACGGGATTCCATTGCCGGCAAAATCCGCCCAACAGTACCGACTTTAGCCATCATCGGCACATTCAATGCAACGACAGGCGCACATTCTGTCATGCCATATCCTTCTAAAATGCGAATACCGAATTTATCTTGCCAAATCTGTTTCGTATTTTCAGCGAGCTTTTCAACACCGGCTATAACACAACGAAGACGCGCAAAATCATACGGATGAGCGAAATAGGCATAATTCTCCAGGAAAGTGGATGTCCCCAATAATACGGTACAGTTACATTCATATACCATTTCTGGCACTATCCGATAATGCAATGGGTTTGGGTAGAGGAATATCCGGCTACCAGACAATAGCGGAGTGAATAAACCAACAGTCAACCCAAATGCATGAAATAGCGGTAAAGAAGACATAAAACGGTCAAGTGGATTGAAATCAGTAATGGTTTTTATCTGTTCCACATTGGCTAACAAACTCGCGTGACTGTGAACTACACCTTTTGATACAGCTTCTGAACCGGACGTAAATAACACCAAAGCATCATCATCTGGTTTTTGTGCTACCATCGCTTGCTTCGGAAAAAAGAGGTGCCACAAGACCCATAATTTATCCCGAAAAGTTACCGTACCTTCCAAATCCTCAAGATAAATCCAGTTAACCTCCGTAACCTGCTCGGATAAATGTGTTAATCGCTCCTTTTCCAGAAATTGCCGGGAAGTCACAATAGTTTTAATACTGGCAGTCGCTACCGCATTTTTCAATCCATGACTGTCGGCTGTATAGTTTAGTAAAGCCGGTATTCTACCTCTCAAAGATGCCCCGAATATCGCAGCTACCATAATAGTGGCATTAGGTAAAAGAAAACCTATCCGTTCCCCCTGGCAGGTAAAACGCTGCAAAACACGGCTGGCAGCCAGTATTTTTTTAAGCAGACTGTTATAACTCTCTTCTTTAAAAGGAACCTCTCCAATACAGGGCTTAAAACGACCAAATTGTTTTCGTGCAGCCAATAAAGATTCAAATATTGTTTCTTGCGGTCGAGTCGCCATTCGCGCATTCATCATTATTTCATGCAAACGCTCACCGGCTAAACGACGTCGTTGCTCCGAACCAGACACATCCGGCATCGGCAATTGTACCGCAGGCAAGATTTTCATAGTCACCTTCGGAAAAAGGTGAAGTTTGAAAATACCTTTTAATCGGCTGAATACGGTTCTTTCCAGCCCTTCAATGCGAACAGGAACCACAGCAGCTTCTGACATCGCGGCAATAAAAGCCGCTCCATCATAGATTTTCATCAAAGAACCGGTAACCGTGATTCTTCCTTCAGGAAAAATAACTATTGGTCGCCCTTTTTCTATTTCCTTAACCAGCACCCTGATAGCCATTGGATTTATTGGGTCCAAAGGAGCTATTTCAACATAGCGCCTTACCAGTTTCATAAAACCACGATTTGCAATATTGGAATAGACAGCAAATACTGGCTTGACCGGTAAGAAAAGCGTCAGCAAAACCCCATCAATAAAAGAGACATGATTAGGCGTGATAAGGCATTTGGGGTGGTTAAATTGTTTAATATCTCCTTCTACTGTTAAACGAAACATTAAACGAAAAACAAGCCTTAGAAATTTAAACAACATATTCGTATCTCAACCCATTTGAAAAAATAAATAGAAGATACTATTTATCATTCGACTCTGTAATATTCTTATTTCTCTATAAAGAATACTAAAATAGTGTCAGGAGATTATTCCAGAAAGAATCATTTCTTTCACATAAGCTGTAATTTTTTCCGGTGAAAGTTGCGCATTAATAATATGATTTGCACACTCACAGTAGAGATTCTCTCTGGCGGCAAGCACTTCCTCCATCTCTTCAACAATAGATTTTCCCGTTAAACTAGGGCGCTGGGTATTTTCTGGTTGCTGCATTAATCGCTCAGCCAAAATGCTCGCTGAAGCTTGAAGATAAATCACCGTGCCATTTTGTCGCATATATTGGCGATTTTCAGCGGAAAGAATAATCCCTCCACCGGTAGAAATAACGCGATTGCTTTGACTAACTTGTTGTAAAGCTTGACTTTCTAATTGCCGAAATTGTTGCCATCCTTGCTGGTTAACAATATCCGCAATAGTCATGTTGCTGGTTTGTTGGATATGGTGATCAGTGTCAATAAATGTGTACGATAATTCATTGGCTAATAATTTTCCAACCGTCGTTTTTCCTGCCCCACGTGCACCTACAATAAACAATATTTGGTTCACTGCCTGATATCCTTGATAAATTTCATCGTTAAAAATATATTAACGCCTATAGTAACCAGAACTTTACATCAACGTAAAATTAAAAGTTAACATATACGGTAAAAGCTACCCCAAAAGCATGATCTTACCGAAACTTCAATATAATCAGACACGCTTCTGAGGTAACAATAAACAGATTACTTACGGATTAAATCATCTCCATAACCAATCCATTTATACGTAGTCAGCGCATCTAATCCCATTGGACCACGGGAATGCAGTTTTTGCGTGCTAACGGCAACTTCCGCTCCCAAGCCAAACTGGCCGCCATCAGTAAAGCGAGTGCTAGCATTCACATAAACCGCAGCAGAATCAACCTGACGAACAAAATAGTCAGCATTGTGCAAAGATTGAGTCAAAATAGCATCAGAATGGGACGTACCATATGTACGAATATGATCAATTGCCTGTCCCATATCACTGACAATTTCCACATTCATATCCAGAGATAACCACTCATCACAGTAATCTGCTTCCATGACATCCACGACCTTAGCAGGTCCATCTTTCAAAAACGCCATTGCTGATTTACTCGCATGCAGAGTAACCCCCTGCGCTTCCATGCTTTTGCTCAACGCCGGCAGAAAATCAGCCGCAATCTTCTGATGTACCAACAAAGTTTCCAAAGCATTACAAGCGCTTGGGCGTTGCACCTTAGCGTTAGTGATTATAGTTAATGCCTTATCAAAATCAGCGCTTTCATCGACAAAAGTATGACAAACGCCAATTCCGCCCGTAATAACTGGAATAGTCGATTGCTCACGGCACAGCTTATGCAACCCTGCGCCACCACGTGGAATCAACATATCCACATAGCGATCCATTTTCAGTAGCTGAATAACTAACTCACGGTCCGGTTTATCTATCGCCTGCACGGCTGCGGCAGGTAATCCACTCTGTTCAAGCGCCTGCTGAATAACTTTCACTGTCGCTTGATTGGTGTTGTGAGTCTCTTTACCACCACGCAAAATAACCGCATTACCGGTTTTCAAACACAGAGATGCAACATCAATAGTGACATTAGGACGTGCTTCATAAATCACCCCGACCACACCCAGTGGTACACGGCGACGCTCCAACCTCAAGCCACTGTCAAGCAAACTGCCATCAATGACTTCCCCTACCGGGTCAGATAAACGGCATACCTGACGCACATCATGAGCTATCGCGGTCAAACGTTCCGGCGTCAATAACAGACGATCCAACAATGCTTCGCTCATGCCCTGTTTACGGGCCTGAATCATATCAAGCTGATTAGCTTCAAGAATGATTGCACTTTCCTGCTCTAGCAAATCGGCAATGCGAATTAATGCCTGATTTTTCTGTTTTGTATTTAGCTGTGCCAGTTGCCATGCAGCTTCCCTGGCAGCCTTTCCCATTTGTTCTAACATTATGAATCCTTAACTCACGATCATGTCGTCACGATGAACTGCAACAGCACCATATTCATAACCGAGGATTTGGCTTATTTGTTGTGAATGGCGGCCTGCAATTAAACGTAGAGCATCACTGTTATAACGGCAAACACCATGCGCCAAATCCTTACCAGACAGACTACGAATGCAGATAACCTCTCCACGGGAGAAATCACCTTTAATATTTTTAATCCCTTTCGGTAATAAAGAGCTGCCTTTTTCGCAGATTGCTGTTTCAGCGCCATGATCTACAATAATTTCACCCGCTGGAGGGGCGCCAAAAATCCAACGCTTACGATTTTCCATCGGGCTTTCCAACCCATGAAAGCGAGTACCTACCGGATTACCTTCAATAACATCAGAGATAACATCTGATTTATTACCCGCGGCAATAATGACATCAATACCCGCGCGACCTGCAATCCCCGCAGCTTGCAGTTTAGTTGCCATTCCTCCCGTCCCTAAACCCGAAACGCTATCACCGGCAACCATACGTAATTCATCGCTGATGTCATAAATTTCCGGGATAAGTTTTGCGTCTGGATTGCTACGCGGATCAGCGGTATACAGCCCTTCAATATCTGTCAGCAATAATAGTTTGTCTGCTCCACCCAGAATTGCTGCCAATGCAGATAAATTATCATTATCACCAACTTTAATTTCCGCCGTCGCAACTGCATCATTCTCATTAATGACAGGCACAATGCGATTATCGAGCAAAGCCTGTAAGGTATCTCTGGCATTTAAAAAACGTTCGCGATCTTCTAAATCCGCCCGAGTCAATAACATTTGCCCAACATGGATACCATAAATAGAAAAGAGCTGCTCCCACAACTGAATCAACCGGCTTTGACCGACCGCCGCCAGCAATTGCTTGGATGCAATTGTTGCAGGTAGATCCGGATAGCCCAAATGTTCCCTCCCTGCCGCAATAGCGCCGGAAGTCACAATAATAATGCGATGACCTTTTTCATGTTGCTGAGCACATTGCCTTACCAGTTCTACAATATGAGCGCGATTCAGGCGACGAGAGCCGCCTGTCAGTACACTTGTCCCCAGTTTCACAACCAATGTTTGGCTGCTATTCATCATATTTTTGCCATTAGATTTAAATTGAAAAAACAGTGTTCAGTTTTAACAGGAGAGAAGCATTCTGCCAACAGGCATAACGTTAAATTGAAAAAATAGGAGTTTAGAACAAACTTATATTGTCCACTTCGCCCAAAAGCGCATGAAATCTTTATAAAATAAAGCAGTTAATAATCAACAAGTAACGGAAATTTCATTAACAGACTTTATTTTTCAACCATTGACTAATCTCCCGTAACGCCTTATTGAAACTGTTATAAACAGGCGTTGTCGGAATAGCCAGTAATTGACTATCCACTGATGACATTGCTATCAGCTTAGATTCTTCTTTCGGGCTGAAAATATCATTCTGCCAATAACCCGCTAACATAGGAACGGAACAACGCCGACCTAACAAACCTTGTTTTTTAAGGGAGTAACAACCGAGTTCGAGGCGAAATGCATTTTCATCCACATTATAAATACCCAATCTGCTCGCAAACATATCAAGGTACATCGAAGGTGAATTTTGTTGGCGTTCAACGCTATTGAGCCACTCATGAACGATAGCGCCAAGAGTTGCAACGCCCTTGATACGTTTAGATTCCAAATAGGCCAACCGGACGGCAATATTGGCGCCAAAGCGAAAACCAAAGAGTCCAATTCTGGTGTGATCAATCCAAGGAATTTCATCCAGTTGATGGATTATTTGTTGATGGAGAATACAGGTATCCTGTGTCATTCTCAAACGTGAGGAGTAGCCAATCGAAGGCATATCCACAGTTAACATCGCAAATCCAAGCGGCGCCAGATAATCACGGAATAGCCGATAATAATCGCTTTGCAAATTATCCAAACTGCCACAAACCAAAATAGTTGGAGAAGGTCTTTGCAATTGCTGAGGCAGATGAAGGAAACCGGTCACACAACCACCTTCCTTGAGTTTGAACTCTATTTTCCTCAACTGATAGCCAGAGCAACGAGCCGCATTTTCATAAGCTTTATTAGCTAAAATAACGGCCTGCTGAGACAACTCATCCCCCTTAAGATGGGGATAACCAGCGATGCTATACAAGTTAGCCGCTTTCAACCAGCAATTGCCGGCTTCCGAGCTCTGTTCCGTCTGCAACGCTTTCTGTTGCCACAACATCGCCTGATGTGACCACTCAAAAACCCAGTTACCTTTACGATACCCAATCACCGTATCCAGTAAATTATCATCACTGCGCTGCGCGTTTGTCATGGCAATCCGGCACAACACTTCTTCTATTTCAAACGGATCAATTCCTCGCCAAATCCACATCAGCCGGTTAATCATACGATACCAATTACCATGACTATTACCATCCAACGTACTGTAATTACCCGCAATTAATCGGGGATGGCGGTGCTTTACCAGTGTGGAAGTTTCCTGATGTTTTTGTCTTGGCTTAAAAAGTGACTCTGAAAGGTTCTGGTTTGCCATAACAAATGCTGACGTTATTTACCTTCACAAATTGGCGGAACGAATACGACACCCATATCCCAAGGTTGCTCGATCCAAGTATCTTGAGGAATATCAACAATATAATCATCAACCAGAGGGCGGCCTGCCGGTTTTGCAAAGATAGTCACAAAATGGGCTTTGGGATACATTTCACGGATGGCTTGAGCAGTTCCGCCAGTATCAACCAAATCATCCACAACGATGAAACCTTCACCATCACCTTCTGCTTTTTTCAGAACTTGCAGTTCACGTTGATTATTATGGTCATAGCTGGAAATACAGACTGTATCGACATGACGAATACCCAATTCACGCGCTAAAAGCGCGCCGGGTACAAGACCGCCGCGACTAACGGCAATGATGCCTTTCCACTGTTCGACAGGGAGTAAACGTTGCGCCAATTTACGGGCATGTATTTGCAACATATCCCAGGTTACGACATATTTTTCGCTCATAAAAATTGATCCCGACAACTTAAGAATACTTTAGAAAAGCATCTCGCAAAAAAAGTTGCGCGAATTATAGTGACTTAGGTCTGTAAAAACTAGCGGAAACAGGGAATCAATGAATCGTATTATTCTTAACAAAAGTAAAGTGGTATTCTGAGCCCAATAACATCATGGCGTTAAGCGCTCATCATATATACCCTATGGATTTCAAGATGCATCGCGACGGCAAGAGAGCGAATCCCCGGGAGCATAGATAACTATGTGACCGGGATAAGTGAGCGCAGCCAACAAAGAGGCAACTTGAAAGATAACGGGTATAGAAACTTAATTGAGATGCAGTCATAGGAGATTCGTCGTGTCAGAACTATCACAATTATCCCCTCAACCTCTATGGGACATCTTTGCCAAAATCTGCTCCATTCCTCACCCTTCTCATCATGAAGAAGCGCTGGCGACTCACATTGTGCAATGGGCGCAAGAGAAAGGATTGCATGTTGAACGTGATCAGGTTGGCAATATTCTGATCAGAAAGCCCCCCAGTAAAGGGTTGGAGAATCGCAAGGCGGTTGTTCTACAAGCACACCTTGATATGGTGCCGCAGAAAAATAACGATACGGTGCATGACTTCACCAAAGATCCTATTCGTCCTTATATTGATGGTGAATGGGTTACGGCCCAAGGTACAACTTTAGGAGCAGATAATGGCATTGGTCTGGCATCAACATTAGCAGTGCTGGCTGATGACAATGTAAAACATGGCCCGCTAGAAGTTTTATTGACCATGACGGAAGAAACCGGCATGGATGGCGCTTTTGGCCTGCAACCAGGTTGGCTGCAAGCTGATATCTTAATCAATACCGATTCAGAAGAAGAAGGCGAAATCTACATGGGGTGTGCTGGTGGTATTGATTTCACCACCACTTTAGCACTGACTCGTGAAGCGGTTCCGGCTAACTACAAAACAGTAAAACTGACAATCAAAGGTCTAAAAGGCGGTCATTCCGGTTGTGATATTCATGTAGGACTAGGTAATGCCAACAAACTATTGGCACGATTCCTGGCCGCCCACACTCAGGAATTGGCGCTAAAACTCCTCGACTTCCAAGGCGGTACGCTGCGTAATGCTATTCCACGCGAAGGCCATGTTATTGTTGCTATCCCTGCCGATAAAGCAGAACAGCTTACTCAATTGAAAGACAAATATTTAGGCATACTGAAAAATGAATATGCCATCGTTGAGAAAAATCTGACTGTCTTGCTGGAAGAGGTTGAAACCAATATTCAGGCATTAACTGATGACTGCCAAAACCGTTTTATCTCTCTGCTAAATAGCGCACCTAATGGTGTTATCCGCATGAGTGATGTCATCAAAGGTGTAGTAGAAACCTCACTAAACGTGGGTGTTGTGGCAATGGAACAAGATAAGGTCAATATTATTTGTTTAATCCGTTCGCTTATCGACAGCGGTAAATCTTATATCATAGGCATGCTTTCTTCGCTGGCTAAACTCTCAAAGGCTGAGATTTCCGCTAAAGGCGACTATCCCGGCTGGCAGCCAGATGCAAATTCTCCAGTAATGCATTTAGTACAGGAAACCTATCAGCAACTGTTCGATAAAACACCCAACATTATGGTGATCCACGCAGGATTGGAATGTGGCCTGTTTAAAAAACCTTATCCTGATATGGATATGGTATCTATCGGGCCAACTATCACCGGCGCTCACTCCCCTGACGAACAAGTTCACATTAAGAGTGTTGGGCAATATTGGCAACTGCTGACCGCAGTCTTGAAAGCCATTCCTGAAAAGGCTTAATCAACTCTCCCCTGCCTCGATGTGATGGCAGGGGAATTAACATTCAAGCAAGTTACCATTCAAGTAAGAGTTGCCGCTCAATTTCTGGGTCCTGCAAAGTCACGTGCAAACCGACTAAACGAACGCCGCGCCCTTCCCGGCGAGATGTCCATGTTTTCTGGGCCAATTGCAGTAAATCCTGCTTATCCAATAGTGGATGAACATGTTCCTGAGTTGTGAGTTGAAAATCATCAAATTTCAGTTTAACCCCCTGACGGGCAATCCGCAGATCAGGTTTAACGTTACTCAATCGTTTTTCCAATTCCAGATATAAACTTTCTATCAGTTCAGTGCACTGTTCCCATTGATGAATATCTCTCGCAAGTGTCCGCTCCACACCAATTGATTTTCGCAGACGGTCTGGATTCACCAATCGTTCATCAATCCCGTGACAACGATCCCAAAGTACCTGACCAAATTTCCCCAACTGTTTTACCAAAACAATGACGTCATATTTTTGTACATCAGAACAGGTTTCCAGCCCCATATTAGTCAGCCGTTGCACCATGACTTTGCCAACTCCCGGAATTTTCCCCAAAGGTAACACCTTAACAAAATTAGCCACTCGCTCAGGAGGAATGACATATTGCCCATTCGGTTTATTAATATCAGAAGCGATTTTTGCCAAAAATTTCACCGGCGCAATACCGGCTGATGCCGTCAATTGTAATTCATCAAAAATGGATTTACGGATTTCCTGTGCGATAAGCGTGGCAGATCCATAACAATGATGGCTATCAGTAACATCCAGATAAGCTTCATCTAACGACAGAGGCTCTATCCACTCAGTATAACGAGAAAATATCTGACGAATATGCAGGGAAGCCTCCCTATACAGCGCCATACGCCCCGGAAGAACTTTAAGCTGAGGACAGAGTTTCAGCGCCATTGCGGTAGACATTGCACTACGTACCCCAAAACGACGGGCAGGATAATTAGCTGTACTAATAACGCCCCGCTTGTCTGCACTGCCGCCCACCGCAATGGGAATATGACGAAGTGACGGATCATCCCGCATTTCAATAGCTGCGTAGAAACAATCCATATCAATATGAATAATCTTTCGCATTCCGCTTTAGCCTATCAACAATGACTGTATAAACATACATAAAAATAGACTCAAGAGCAATCCAGTAACAACATCCAGAGTTACTGTTAAAAGATACTTCTAGCTCAGATTTGAAAATATCTTGATCAACAAAATAATTAATACCGTTATTAACTTTTTACTGCCCGATTCCTTGCGTTAAGTGACCTATCCTGTAAGTGCAACTTTTCTATTTAACGACATTCCAGGATGGTTATGACAATGAAAAATAGCGGGAAACCACAAAAAACCTCAGCTACAGCGACGACACAGCCCATTAATCGCACTCTTCATTATGCTTTATCAAGCATAATTATGCTGAGTACTGGCCTGCCAGGTTATCTGGCTGCACAGGAAAATGGCGATCAAAAAACAAGAGAAAAATCGGAAAAACCAGAGAAAGTCATCACACTGTCTACACTTTCTGTTATTGGCGGATTGAATAACAGCGTCAGTGCCGGAAGCTCAGTATTGAAAAAAGAGGATATTGAACGTACCCAGGCAGATAATATCGCCGAGCTGCTCGATCAACTCCCCGGCGTTGCTATGTCAGGATCGCCTCGTCCAGGCGGCCAAACTCTGAATATCTGGGGAATGGGCGACACAGAAGACGTCAAAGTCACCTTGGATGACGCCCCAAAAGGCTTCGAGAAATATTTACAAGGCTCTATCTTTATTGAGCCAGAATTAATTAAACGAGTCGATGTCGATAAAGGCCCACATAATCTACTGGATGGTAATGGCGGATTTGGCGGAACAGTTAAAGTTGTTACCAAAGATGCCAGTGATTTATTACGGCCGGGAGAAGATTTTGGTGGATTGCTGAAATACAGTTATCACACCAATGATCGCCAAAATATTTATAGCAGCGCAGTCTATGGCCGGACAATAGAAGGTTTCGCTGACGGCCTGTTATATATGAGCAAACGAGATGGCGGCAATATTAAACGACCAGATGGCACCCGCTTTGCTTTCTCTAAAAGTGATCAGGCATCCTATTTATTGAAAACGAATTTTTACCTGAACGATGCTAATACATTGACACTTTCCGCTATGCGTTCTGATTCTGATGGTTGGCAGCCGTGGGCAGCAAAACGCGATGAGATAGCGGTTCCGTCAGAAGCCGACGTTGAAAAATATGGTTGGAATGAAGCCTGGCGCCGGAAGTTAGTTTATCGTGATCAAACAGACCAAAATTACACCGCTAAATGGAACATTGCACCAGAAGACAATCCGTTACTTAATCTGACAGCAACCTACGCCTATTCGAAAACAGAACAGCACGATAAACGCTCAGCAAAAGCCCACAACGGTTTTCTTGGTTCATTGGGAAATGAAAGCTGGATCGACTATGTAGATAACTTAGCAGATATAAATAACAAAAGCGCTTTTATCACTGGGCCGATAGAACACACATTATTAGTTGGAGTTCGTTGGCATGAAAATCAACGTAATACCCTTATCCATGATAAAAGTAAAGACAAAAAACCTGAATATAATTACGGCTATTTTCAGCCAACCTATATGCCTTCAGGCGAGCAAAAAACGCGTAGTTTCTATTTGCAGGATGCAATGGTTATAGGCAGTGTTACTGTGACACCCGGTGTTCGCTATGACCATATCACCAATATTGGCAAACCCAATATCGCGGCAATCTACAATGATAACTCACCAAATATAGGTCATGATTACAGCAATGTCACCTATACCGGCTGGTCTCCTCATTTAGGTGTCATATGGAAAGCAACACAAAATCTGTCACTATTTTCTGATTTCAGCCGGACATGGCGTGCTCCATTGGTGGATGAACAGTATGAAATGCAATATGCCAAGGCAAGTGTCACCGCCACCAGCCGTAACTTGGATGTAGAAAGAATAACTGGTTTACGCTTCGGCGCGATTCTGAATTTCAATAGCCTGCTGGCAGACCAAGATAGTTTGCAAATCCGTACGACTTTATTCCGTAATAGAGGCAAGGATGAAATATTTACCCGTCGCGGAATAGTGTGTAAATCGCCGGATTGCGGAAAGCCTTTATCCAACTACCGTAATTTACCGGGATACACCATTCAGGGACTGGAAATCGAAACTTTCTACGACAGCAATTACCTGTTCGGAAAACTTTCTTATTCAACTATCCGTGGTCAGAGAGATGCTTCACCTCGCGATCCTTGGGGTAATAAAACCTGGATTGCGGAAATTCCACCAACCGCCGCCCGCGCCATGTTAGGCATAAAAATCCCTCAATGGCAAATGGCTATAGGCTGGACCGGAGATTTTGTCCGTAAACAAGACAGATCGCCTAAAGATGGCGATCCAATGGCAACACTCTGGTCAATACCAAAAAGCAAAGGTTATGCACTACACGGCTTATTCGCCAGTTGGCAACCCAATTTCTGGCAAGGTCTTGAAGCGCGTGTCACGGTAAATAACCTGTTTAATCGGGATTATCACCCATATCTCAGTGAATCGGTTTCCGGGATTGGACGTAATATTAAATTCAGTATCTCCCAGAAGTTCTGATTTCCCACCTGATAGTTCCCTCGGCTTGAGGGAACTCAGACTGCTAACCATTCAGCTCTTTAGGTTTCTTTCTCACCCTGATGCTGAAATATCGCAACTGACTGTTCTTCTAAAAAATCACACTTATTTAGTTGAATTAATTATTAACTTTATTTAATAATCATAATTACCTTGATTGATAAAATAGTCATTTCTTTATTGAAAAATGTATGTTGTCGTCAGAATGGACACCTGTTAAATTAAGACTCTTGTTATTTTATCGTATGGTTCATCTTATTTAGGTTTTTTACGTCACATGATTTAACCATTCTTTTAACATACTTATTTATATGAATTTTTTCTTAATTTATATCTTATAGCAAGAAATGTTAATTGATATCTCCATGTGTACACCGTCAGAATTATTATTTTTTTCCGCCGACAAAAAAACACATTTCATAAATTCCACAGAAATCAATGCCTATTTTTCTGGTGCTTGAACTTACTATCTTTATCAAATATCATTAGATATATTTTACTATGCCGCGAAAATAGAATATGACGGAACGTATTTATCTGTCCAGTCAGGTACTAACTGGTGATATTGAGGTAATTGATTGTATGCCTCGCGATGATGGTCGTTATGCCGTATGGCTGAAATCTACTATGTTTCACCCTCAAGGTGGTGGTCAGCCTAGCGATATAGGCTGGATCAATGAAGTGGAGGTCGTTCACGTTTCTATGGAAGACAGCGAAATCGTTCATCTAACCATAGAGCCAGTAGCACCGGGAAGCGCTTTTGCCCGTGTTGACGGTGAACGTCGCCAATTACATTCGCGGCTGCATTCTGCCGGACATCTTATTGGGCATGTGGTTGAGCTTGCGATGTGGCGCCCAATTAGAGCTCACCACTGGCCGGGTGAAGGGAGAATAGTATTCAAGCCGGGAGTGGATGCTCAAAGTGTATCGGCAGAGTATATACAGATGATCTGTGAGAACTATATTACAAAGGATTTACCGTGCAGAGTGACTTTGAGAGACGATGGATTCCGAGAAGTCAGCTTCGGTCATTTTACGCCTTACCTCTGCGGTGGTACCCATGTGACATCGCTAGGGCAACTGGGAGGTATCAGAGTACAGGAGGTACAGATAAAGAAGGGTAATCTAATAGTTCATTATGATGTGGTTTGATGGCTAACCACATTGTTTCAGCGCATTATAGGTAACGATAAGGAACAAGGATAATATGATTATAGAAACTGATCGTCTTGATGCTACTTATATAGAAAACTTGCTGATCAGGAAGTTTTGGCCATTCGAGTAAAGCAATTTGTTCCTAGTGTTTTAGCGACGCAACTGGGTAAAAAAATACTGGGGCATGGATTTGATAAATATTTGAATGCACCGAGCATAGGACGGATTGGAATGGCATTTTATGAAGCAGAAAATGAACCACCTCGTGTAGCTGATTATTTTGAAAGTGTGTTTAAAAACATCAATGACTTGCGGCAACGCTGTTCGCCTTATCTATCTCCGATGGATCTGCTGAGGTGTACTCTGGATGAGATTTGGTCTGCTGGCGCTCAACTAGAAACACTTTATGGAAAGAAAATGTATGTGGGGTTGTCGAGGGTGATTAGACCTGGGGTTACCTTTCTTGCTCATCACGACATTTTTGCTAAGGATGCCCCAGATAGTTTCAGAGCTAAGAGTCTACAAGCACAGTTTGCGGCTAATATTTATCTTGCTATGCCCAGTGAAGGCGGCGCCTTACAAATCTGGAAAGATAAACTTTCTCCCGAAGAGTTTGATTCTATGCGTGGTAACAGTTATGGCATTGAGCCTTCCTTGCTTGGTAAACCAGCACTGGAGATCCAACCGGGTGTGGGTGATCTTTTGATCTTTAACTCCCAATGTATGCACGCCGTGACTGCTGGCGTAGACGATCTACGTTTGAGCTTGTCATGTTTTATTGGTTACCGCGGAGCGGCAAACCCGCTGTCATTCTGGAGTTAATATGTTGTATAACTATTGGGGGGAATTTCTAGGACTGGCGGTGATTCATTTTCTGGCAGTGGTAGCACCGGGACCAGATTTCGCGGTTACCATACGACAAAGTGTGAGGTTTGGTCGCTGGGCTGGGATGTGTACGGCAGTGGGTATCGGAGCGGGAATATCAGTACATGTCATCTATACACTCGTGGGGGTTAGCGCGTTGATGCATACCACTCCGTGGTTAATGGAATTAGCAAAACTTATTGGGGGAACTTACATCATATGGCTCGGTATCAAATTTATCAGGAGTAAACCTACCGATTTGGCTGTCTTAGAGAGTGAAGGAATTGTTCAAACTTCACAGAGTAGCTGGAAAGCATTTCTGATGGGGTTTATGACAAACGCCCTTAATCCTAAGGCGACGTTGTTCTTTTTGGCAGTTTTCACGACGGTGGTGAGTAGCAATACACCTATCCCGATACAAATATTTTATGGGGTGTGGATGTGTATGGTCAATGCGGTATGGTTTGTATTAGTCAGTGTTATTTTTTCTAATATATTGATTCGTAATAAATTTATACGAAAAGGGTATTGGTTCGAGCGGGTGATGGGACTGGTGCTGATCGGATTTGCTATCCGGTTATTATTTATGTCTGTTTGAATTTCTCCAAAATAGGGATTGGCAACGAACGTCTCAATACTGATATACAACTTGTTCGGTAATAGGCGAAATGATTACTGTAATCAGCATAAAAAGATATATACCCTATGGATTTCAAGATGCAACGCGACAGCAAGGGAGTGAATCTCCGGGAGCATAACGAACTATGTGACCGGGGTGAGCAAGTGCAACCAACAAAGAGGCAACTTGAA